>CAMUZA010000005.1 GCA_947165085.1 uncultured Clostridia bacterium
GCCTGCGACCTACATAGAACAATCTAGTGACCCTAAATTAACATGTTCCTATACTCCGTAACGAGAGATCTTTCGTCATAGTTGCCAGCATCCACATGATGCTGGATCAAGCTGCTTAATTCATTAGCAAAAGCGTCATCCAATTTCAATTTCTTAATAGACGGCTTTATTGCTTTTAAGAATGCCTCATTGTTAAATGTCTTACTCCATTCTGCTTTTGCCAAATACTCCAACATAAACATTTCAAGCGCGTCTCTATGCTTGTTTTCTTTACTCAGAATTTTTGCTTGGTAACCTCTAATTTTCTCGATTGGCAGTCGGTCTGTTCCAATTAAGCTATTTAAAAACCCCCATGCTTTGTCATTTTGCCCAGCTTTTATGTATAGATCGACAAGAAATGAAGTATGTGAATTCGAGTTTATAGGTACAGCAGAGTGCAGCAGGACTTTTTCATAAGCAGCAATTGCCTTTTCACAGTCTCCATCGGAAGAATACTGCTCTCGCGCCTCAATTAATATTTTGAGCAATCGGTCTTGTTCGGCAAGATCGTCCGTCGCCTTACGAAATGAAGGGCTTTTCTTGTATAGTTCTTCTTTGATCGTTTTGCTGCGCTCTTCTTGAGAAGAGCAGTTTTTGCAAAGACCATCCTTATTCACTGATAAGAAAATGCCCGATTTTCCGCATTTTTTACACCGCGCCATGATTTCTCCCTCCTATTCTTCTTTATAACTATAATAAACTGGAGTTATTGAAAAGGCAAGCTGAGATAAAAAAAGGTGGATGTAATTGAAATCCGTTACATCCACCCGATATGGTCCGAGTGGAGATAACGGATTTGAGCAACCCCAAACAAAATCAAGTATTCACGGCGCCTGCGCGCATTCTTTCTCCGCTTCGCCCTTTTCCGAAAGATGAATCGCAACAAAGAGCAGAATCCTATTGTCTTTTACGTGAAAAAAAGGTATATTTAGTTTATCAGCATTTCTATTGAGGCAGGTTTCGATCATATGAACGTTTTTTGCGAGCGGAAGTTCCGGTCAATGCTTTTGTCGGGGATTTTTACAAAAGCGGTTATGTACATAATGCTCCTATGCGACAGTATTATCGCGGGTTTTTTTGTCGGCGAGGCGGGGGTCGCGGCGATCAACGCGATCACGCCCGTTACCGGCGTCGTGACTTTTTTCGGCGATCTCTGTTCGACGGGCGTCGGCATCGTTTTCACCCGGGAGGTCGGAGCGATGAGAAAAAAGCGCGCCGACGAGATCTACGGTCAGGGGCTTATTATCAGCCTTTCCATCGGGCTTTTATCGGCGCTTGCGATCTTTCTGATGCGCGGCTTTTATTTCAACCTGAACGGCGTGGCGGGAGAGATCCGGGGGGAAGCGCTCAAATATTATATGCTTATGCCGACCAACGCCTTTCTGACGATCGTGATTTTTTATCTTGAACAGATGGTCTACAGCGACGGCGACGAGCTGTGCAACAACGTCTGCTACGTCTTCCAGATCGGCGGGAATATCGTGTGTTCCGTCGTACTTGCGAAGTTTATGGGGATGACCGGCATCATCCTCGGATCGATCATCGGAAACTCCCTCGGTATCCTCGCCTGCGTCTGGCATTATTTTCGCAAGGGCAACACGCTTCATTTTACGTGGCATCTTTCATTCAGGGACTTTCTTCGGACGTCGCGATACAGCATCGTCGATTCCTCAGTTTATCTGTGCTGGGCGCTGATGGACTACGTTCTGATCGGATTTGTTTCGAGCCGCTACGGAGATCCCGGACTGATCACCCTTGCCGTTGTCGTAAGTCTGATCGAATTCGGCGTCGTGCTTGACGGCGTCGGTATGGCGATGCAGCCGCTGATCGGCACTTATTTCGGGGAAAGGAATCACCGCCTGATCAAACGGGTCATGAAATCGGGAATTAAGGCGGCATTGATCCAGGGCGTCGCGGCGACGGCGCTGATCTGTATTTTTGCCAAACAGTTCTGCGGCCTTTTCGGTATCACGGGAGGCGCTGCGCTGGAGCCGTCGGTTGCCGCGGTGCGGATCGTATCGTTCGGATTTACCTTTGTCAGCGCCGTGTCGCTGACGACCTCATACTATATGCTGATCGACCGGATCGGAATGGCGACGTGTATCGCCTGTTTGCAGAACGGCGCGCTGTATATGGCTCTTCCGATCTTCGGAGGTATGCTCTTCGGTATAACAGGTATGTGGGCGGGATTTGTCATATCACCGCTTTTGACGCTGATCGCTGCGCTGATCTTCGTATATCTGCGCTTCGGAAAAGACGACTTTCCTTTCCTTTTGAAGAATATGGATTCCGAGATCGTCGTGATGGACGACAAGCTGACTCCCAAGACCTCGGTAAAGCTTTCCGAGCAGGTCGGCGATTCCATGCTTTCTCACGGATATTCGAAGGAGACCTCCAATCGCGCGGCGTTATTTGTCGAAGAGATCGGTCTGACGGTTCTCGAAAAGAACAAAAAGTCGAAAAAGCAGGTGCTGATCGAGCTGTCGCTTTTCTATGATGAGGATTCGGTCCTCATTATCGAACGCGATTCGGGAAATCTTTTCGACGTCACGGATCCGGATCTTGAGATCGCCGGTCTCAGCAGTCTGACCCTGAACGGACTTATGAAGTCGCATACGGAAAAGGCTTATCTCGTGACCACCGGTTACAACAGGAATATGATCCGTTTCCGCCTTGACGGCGCGGCGGAGGTACGCTGATGTATATTATCATCTACGATTTCGGAACGAGCAGCCTGAAGACCTGCCTGTTCAGCGTCGACAACGGCGGGATCGCCGTCGAGGCGTCTTCAAACGCCTCATACGGTCTTTACGTTCTCGAAAACGGCGGCGCCGAGCAGGATCCCGGGGAATGGTGGCAGGCGATCTGTAAAACGACAAAAGAACTCTTTGACAAAACGGAGGTCAAGCCCGAAGAGATTTCCGGCATCGCCTTCTGCGCGCAGATGCAGGGGGTCGTCCTCGTCGACGAAAACGGAAGAGCGCTGCGCCCGGCGATGAGCTATATGGACTGCCGGGGAGCAAAGGAGTTCAACGACTGTATGGGAAAAGGGATCGTCAAGGTGTCCGGATGCAGTCTCTATAAGCTTCTTCGGAATCTGCGCGTGAATTACGCCGGATCGACAAGCGTCAAAGATCCCGTATGGAAGTATAAGTGGGTCGAAAACAACGAGCCGGAGCTGTTTGAAAAGGTCGACAAATGGCTTGACGTAAGCGACTATCTTGTTTCGCGCTGTACCGGGAAGATCGTAAGGACAGCGGATTCCGCCTTTGCGACCTTCCTCTACGATACCCGCAAGGGCAGGGAGGGCTGGAACAAAGGGCTTTTGAAGATGTATAAGGTCAAGCCCGAACACCTTCCCCCCATAATAAACAGCACCGATCTCGCCGGCGCTCTGATCGAAGGGGCGGCAAAAGACCTCGGTCTGAAGCCGGGCACGCCTGTTTTCGGAGGCGGGGGCGACACGACCTTCGTCAACATCGGCGCGGGATGTACGACGCCGGGCGACACGCATATCTACGTCGGAACGTCGGGCTGGGTATCCACTTTCCTCAACCGCCAGGCGGTCGATATCAACGCCATGATAACAGGCGTTCTGTCGGCGATTCCCGGTTATTTCAACTACTATGCCGAGCTTGAAACGGCGGGCAAGTGCTACGAATGGGTCAAAAACCACCTCGCTTTGGATGAGATCAACGTTTACCTTGAGAAAACCAAGGTCACGGACGATTTCGAAAGCAAGTTCACCAGTCTGTACGACTATATGTCAGCGGAAGCCGGCAAGGTGCCGCCCGGGGCGAACGGCGTGATATTCACCCCCTGGCTTCACGGCAACCGTTGTCCTTTCGAAGATGCAAACGCCGCCGGGATGTTTTTCAACATCAGGATCGACACCGGCAAGCGGGATATGATCCGCGCCGTTCTCGAGGGGATCTGTTATCACCTGCGCTGGCTGCTTGAATGTGAAGCGAAAAAAGTCAAGACCTCCGACACAGTACGATTTGTGGGCGGCGGATCGCTGTCTCCGGTGATTTGTCAGATGCTCGCGGACATTACCGGCAGGACGGTCGAGACCGTGGATAACGCGCAGCAGGTCGGCGCCGTCGGAGCCGCAATAGTCGTTGCGGCGGGGCTTACGGGAGAAAGCGCCGCCGAGCTTTCCCGTCGGATCGTGAAGGCGAACCGCACCTACCTTCCCGATCAGGAAAACAAGGCGGTATATGAGCGCAATTACAAGGTATTCAAGAATTTATACAAGTCCAACGTCTCGAATTTCAGACAGCTGAACGCCTGACGAAGCGTAATACGCGTCGGGTCTCAACACGCCCGGCGGTCAATACCGTCACCGTTTATACAAAATGCGGAGGTCATCTATGAACGTATATGATTTCGACGGCACGATCTATTACCCGGATTGCGCCGTGAGCTTTGCCCTTTGGTGTATGAGGCGGCATCCGTCTTTGTGGTTTACTTTTTTCCCAAAGGCGATCAAAAGTATCATAGGTCATAAGCGCGGAAAGGTGCCGCGTTATGTTATGGAGCGCACATTTTTCAGCTTCCTTTGCAAGGTCGACGATTTCGACGTACAAATTGAAAAATTCTGGGACAAGCACGAAAAGCGCATCTCCGCCTGGTATCTCGCGCAGAAAAAGCCGGATGATCTCATCATCAGCGCTTCCCCGAAATGCATCATCGAGCCCATAGCAAAAAGGCTTGGCGTAAACTGCGTCGCGACGGAATATGACCGGGAGTTCGGCGTATTTGTGGACAATCTCATGTATGCCAAGGGAAAAGCCGCGTATCTGATCGAACACGGGTTCCCGGTGGTGGATCATTTCTATTCGGATTCACTCGCGGATACGCCTCTGGCGCTTTGTGCGGAAAAGGCGCATCTCATCACCGACAAAGCGCGGAAGGTGAACGACTGGCCGGATCTTGATGAAGAGACCATGAAAAAAGTCCACCAAAAGATCGACACGGGGTGGTCGATACACCTGTGATGAATCGATATCAATCAAAACCCATGAAATACGGGGGGTAAACATATAGTGAGGGCGCTGATTTTATATCAAAATCAGCGCTTTTTTTTGGTACGGGCGACAGGACTTGTTCTCGCTCCCGCGGTTTCGTCTTTCGCTGAACGCGAAAGACTCAAGGTCGCTCGGTCAGGGTCGGTAGTGAATGACAGCCCACCGGGCTGTCATTCACTACCGACCCGTCAAGTCCTGTTATGCAATCGTACTAAATAAGGACGGACGCCGCAAGGGCATCCGTCCTTATATGGTTGCGGGAGAGGGACTTGAACCCCCGACCTCCGGGTTATGAGCCCGACGAGCTACCAACTGCTCTACCCCGCGATATGGTGTGAGGCTTTGCCTCAGTGCCAGTATAGAATAGCACAGAATCTATAGGATGTCAAGAAAAATCTTTTGACGCGCTACGACTTTTTTCACATCGCTTTTTATCGAAAAAAGTCGTAACCGCCGGGTGCAAAAGCCAGCATCCGGCGGTTGTGAATCAGCGTTCGACCGATCGGATTACTGCAAATACTGCCTGATCGCGTCGGTGGCGTTGGCGGGATCGTCGGAGACGACGAGCGTAAAGTCCAGATCGTTCGCCTTGCCAAACTTATCGCACCAGAGGGCGAAGTCCTCGACCTCCGCCATGCCTGCGCCGTCGACCTGCTTATAGAAGCTGTCGATGAAGATATGGCTGATGTCGAAATTGCCCGCGTGCAGGCCGCTGACGAAGCCCTTGAGGAAGGCGAGGGTGCCCTCTGCCTTGTATTCCTGATAATCGATCAGGCGGACGTGCATATCAATATCGTAACGGAGCTTGGTGCCTTTTTCGATGCAGACCATGCTGCCGGTTTCATTTTTTACAGCGGTGTTGATGTCATGGATGAGACGCTTTGTTTTGCCGGAGCCCTTCAGTCCCATGATGATCTTGACCATAGGAAATTCCCCCTTTGTTTTGATAATCCGATTATATCAGTTCTTCGCGGGAAAAGCAAGCGATCAATAGCCGGGTTTTCCGAGCAGATGGAACATGTTCTTCTTATAGAATTCGACGCCCGGCTGGTTGAACGGGTTGACGCCGAGCATATAGGCGGAGATGCCGCAGCTCAGCTCGAAGAAGTAGAACAGCTCGCCGATGGTGTCCGCGTCGACCTCGTCGGTCTGCAGGACGATAACGGGAACGCCGCCGTCAACGTGGGCGTTCAGCGTGCCGAGGAACGCCTGCTCCTCGACGAAGTCGAGCGTCTTGCCCTCCAGATAGTTCAGACCGTCCAGATTCTTCCAATCCAGCTCGATCGCGGTCTTTTTGCGCGGCGGGGTGAAGCGGACAACGGTCTCGAAGAGATTACGCTCGCCCTGCTGGATCATCTGACCGAGGGAGTGCAGATCGGCGGTGAATTCGGCGGTGGCGGGGAAAATGCCCTTGCCGTCCTTGCCCTCGCTCTCGCCGAAGAGCTGCTGCCACCAGCCGCCGAAGCATTTGAAGCTCGGCTCGTAGCAGCAAAGCATTTCAATCTTCTTGCCCTTGCGGTAAAGCAGGTTGCGGATCGCGGCATACTGCCACGCGGGGTTCTCAAAGGAGCGGACATCCAGCTCTTTTCTGGCTCTTGCGGCGCCGAGCATGACGTCGGTGGGGTTGATGCCCGCGACTGCCATCGGCAGCAGACCCACGGCGGTCAGAACGCTGTAGCGGCCGCCGACGTCGGGCGGGATCACGAAGGTCTCATAGCCTTCTTCGGTCGCCATCTGGCGCAGGGCACCCTTTTCGGGGTCGGTGGTGACATAAATGCGCTTCTTTGCCTTTTCCGCGCCGTACTTGCGCTCAAGCATCCATCGCAGCGCGCGCGTGGCGATAGCCGGCTCGGTGGTCGTGCCGGACTTGGAGATGATGTTGATGGAGAAATCCTTGCCCTCCAGCAGAGCACACAGCTCCTGCCATGCGCGCGTGGAGAGGTTGTTGCCTGCGAAGAATACCTGCGTGTCATTGGTCAGATTGTAGTTCTGCCCCTTGACCAGCTCGATCGCGGCGCGCGGTCCGAGATAGGAGCCGCCGATGCCGACGACGACGAAGACCTGCGAATCGGAGCGGATGCGCTCCGCGGCGCGGCGGATGCGGCGCATTTCTTCGGTCTCCTCGAAGGTGGGAAGATTCAGCCAGCCGAGGAAATCGCTGCCGGGGCCTTTGCCCTCGGTCAGGACCTTATGCGCGTTGAAAACCTCCTGCTCCGTTGCGAGCAGATCGGGCAGGGACAGGTCGCCCCATACGTTGGAAATGTCAACTTTTATCATGAACGATGCTCCTTCGCAATAAATTTTGGCTCTATTTTAATGTTACACCAAACGACGGTAAAAAACAAGCAAATTCCGAAAAAAGTTTGCGCCGGAAGAAGATTGCGGCAATAGTGGATTATAATATGGGATATGAAATGCCGCAGAGTCGGAGAACAGACTCTGCGGCATTGGTATGATTGCGATTGGATTATTTTGCGAAATTCTCAATGAAGCGCATGAGAATGGTCGAAACCTGCGCTCTCGTGGCGTTGCCTTGCGGCAGGAGTTTGCCGTCGGAGCCGCCGATGATCTTCTCGGCGACTGCCCACTTGATCGCGTCCGTCGCCCAACTGCTGACCTTGCCGCGGTCGGGGAAGCCGCTCAGGTCGCCGCGCTTCGACGTGTCGAAGCCCTTTTTCTCGGCGTAGCGGAACAGGATCGCCGCCATCTGCTCGCGCGTGATGTTGCCGTTCGGATCGAATTTGCCGTTGCCGACACCGCCGACGATGCCGTTTGCCGCCGCCCACGCGACCGCCTGCGTGTACCACTGCCCGTCGGGCACGTCCGTAAAGGTGTTTTTGCCCTCCTTCGGCTCTCCTTCGTACCGCCACAGAACGGTCACGAGCATAGCACGGGTCATCGGGTCGTTCGGCGCGAATCTGTTATTCCCCACGCCGTTCATCAGCTTATGTTCTACGGCGTAATTCACCGCGTCGTAGTACCACGCGCTCGAAGCAACGTCGTTGAAGCTTGTCGACGGCGGCGTCACCGGCGTGTTACCCAAATCGACGAATATGAATCCGTTCTCCTCGGCGTAGGCCTGCGCCGCGGAACCCTTGTAGCCGTAGATCGTAAAGTCGTCTACCTTTAAGTATTCGTAGGTTTCGTCGTAACCAAACGCCAAATCGCCGATGCTCGTCACGCTGTCCGGAATCGTCACGCTCGTCAGCCCGGTGCAGCCGTAGAACGCAGAATCGCCGATACTCGTCACGCTGTCCGGAATCGTCACGCTCGTCAGCCCGGTGCAGCCGAAGAACGCCCCAGCGCCGATGCTCGTCACGCTGTCCGGAATCGTAATGCTCGTCAGCCCTTCGCACCAGTTGAACGCCTCATCGCCGATGCTCGTCACGCTGTCCGGGATCGTAATGCTCGTCAGCCCTTCGCACCCGTAGAACGCCCCATCGCCGATGCTCGTCACGCTGTCCGGGATCGTAATGCTCGTCAGCCCTTCGCACCCGAGGAACGCCTTATCGCCGATGCTCGTCACGCTGTCCGGGATCGTAATGCTCGTCAGAGAGTGGCAGTCCGTGAACGCATAACTGCCGATGCTCGTCACGCTGTCCGGGATCGTAATGCTCGTCAGAGAGCAGTCCGTGAACGCATTATCTGCAATCAGCTTTGTGCCGGCTTTGACCGTGTAAGCGCCCGCTAACGTCTTTTTTGCTTTTATCAGATAGTTTCCAATATATAAGACGCCGTTTGTCCAGTTGGATTCGTTATTATAGTAACCGGTGTTATTGAACGCAGAACTGCCGATGCTCGTCACGCCGCTGCCGATCGTCACGCTCGTCAGTCCGCTGCAGCCGTAGAACGCATACTCGCCAATACTCGTCACGCTGTCCGGGATTGTCACGCTCGTCAGTCCGCTGCAGCCGTAGAACGCATACTCGCCAATACTCGTCACGCTGTCCGGGATTGTCACGCTCGTCAGCCCGCTGCAGTCGTAGAACGCATAATCTGCAATCAGCTTTGTGCCGGCTTTGACCGTGTAAGCGCCAGCTAACGTCTTTTTTGCTTTTATCAGATAGTTTCCAATATATAAGACGCTGTTTGTCCAGTTGGATTCGTTATTATAGTAACCGGTGTTATTGAACGCAGAATTGCTGATGCACGTCACGCCGCTGCCGATCGTCACGCTCGTCAGCCCGGTGCAGTTGTAGAACGCAGAACCGCCGATGCTCGTCACGCTGTCCGGGATCGTCACGCTCGTCAGCCCGCTGCAGCCGAAGAACGCCCCAGCGCCGATGCTCGTCACGCTGTCCGGGATCGTCACGCTTGTCAGCCCGGCGCAGTTGTAGAACGCATACTCGCCGATGCTCGTCACGCCTTCGGGGATCACCAGATCCGTAACGAGCGTGCCGTTCAGATAGAGCTTTTTCGCAATAGTTAACGGGTTTGATGCAAGATATGCCTGATTTTCAAAGTAGATTTCGCACCACGCCGCAAGATCCGAAATATAGACTGCGCTCAGCCACTCACATCCTTCAAACGCACCCATGCCGATGCTCGTCACGCCGCTGCCGATCGTCACGCTCGTCAGCTCGGTGCAGCCGGAGAACGCAGAACGGCCGATGCTCGTCACGCTGTTCGGGATCGTCACGCTCGTCAGCCCGAGACACTCTTTGAACGCAGAACGGCCGATGCTCGTCACGCCGTTGCCGATTTGGACGTCCTTTATGGATTCTGCGTAGCTGTGCCATGGGATGTCTTCGCTGCTCCACCACCAATCGGACATTTCTCCCGTACCGCTGATCTCCAGCACGCCGGTGTCGGTGTCTAATGTCCAAGTCAGGTTACTGCCGTCGCCTTCGCCGCCGCAGTACCCGGAGTAGGTTTCCGCACTCGCTGTGAGCAGGGTCGCGGGGAGCAATGCGCAAAGAAGTGCGATTGCAAGGAATAGTGCTATCAGTCGTTTTTTCATCTTGTTTCTCCTTTTCTTTTGTTTGAATTTTCCGGGGAACAAAAAAGTGCGCAGCCGAAGCTGCGCACCGGAAAACGCACAGCTTCTTTGCTGCGACACAAATTCCAATTCATACAATCAGGTATGCGGAAATGAGCGTGCGTTTTTCCCTAAAGAAAAAAAGGCACACTGACCGTATGAATCCTTATGAATTTGTGTCGCAAAGATAGTTTAGCATATCGTATTCCGTTTTGCAAGCAAAAACGGTCGCTTTCCGGCAGAAAGCACAACGTTTAACGCGCCGTAAAGCATTCCCCTCGGAGGGCAAGAATTCTCAACCGTGTCATTGCGAGGCGCGAAGCGACGTGGCAATCTGTGCGTAACGACTTAGGATACTTCTCCGTGGGACGGTCATGTCTGTAACGGAAGGATTGCCACGACCGATTCTGTCGGTCTCGCAATGACACGAAGGGAGGGAAGGACACTCAAAAGATAATAGTGGAAATCTCCCGCGCGATTGTGTATAATAGCGGCAGAAAGAAACGAAGGAAGTGCGGCTATGAAATACGGCTTTGGCGTGGACGTCGGCGGGACGACGGTGAAGATCGGGCTGTTTGGGCAGGATGGAACGCTGCTGGAGGGCTTTGAAATCCCAACCCATCCCGAAAACGGCGGCGCGCGGATCCTGCCGGAGATTGCAGAAGCGATATCCGGCGTGCTCGCAAGGCGGGAGATTGCGCGCGAGGACGTCGAGGGCATCGGCATCGGCGTGCCGGGACCGGTCGCGGCGGACGGGACGGTCAACCGCTGCGTCAACCTGAACTGGGGCGTATTCAATCTGCACAAGGACTTGGGAGACCTCACCGGACTGCGCGTGAAGGCGGGCAACGACGCCAACTGCGCCGCGCTCGGCGAGCACTGGAAGGGCGGCGGCATGGGCTGCCGCAGTACGGTCTTCGTCACGCTCGGCACCGGTATCGGCGGCGGCGTGATTATTGACGGGAAAGTGCTGGAAGGCGCGCACGGCGTCGGCGGGGAGATCGGTCACATCACGGTCAACACCCCGAACCCCTATCCGTGTACCTGCGGTAAGCGCGGCTGCGTGGAGCAGTACGCCTCCGCGAACGGCATCGTCCGCATGACGAAGGAGCGGCTTGCAAGCTCACAGGAGGAAACCGCGCTGCGCGGGAAGAACAATCTGACCTGCAAGGACGTGTTCGCCGCTGCAAAGGGCGGCGACCGTCTGGCGGAGGAGGTGCTGGAGCAGTCCTTCGACTATCTCGGCGAGGCGCTGGCTTCCGCCTGCTGTGTTGCCGATCCCGAACGGATCATCCTCGGCGGCGGCATGTCCAAGGCGGGCGAATACCTGCTTGAGCGGGTCGAGCGCCATTTCAAGAAATACATGTTCCATGCCTGCAAGGGAACGGAGTTTTCCCTCGCCGCGCTGGGCAACGACGCCGGCATGTACGGCGCGTACCGGCTGCTGACAATGGAGGAAAGAGAATGAACGACCTGCTGCACCCGTCTATGACGGAAAAACAGCTCAACGCCATGTCCGCGCTGGCATTGGCGCACATCGGCGACGCGGTATTCGAGCTGCTCGTGCGCACGAAGCTCTGCTTATCCGGCGGAACGACGAACAGCCGCCTGCACCAACAGACGATCGCGCAGGTCTGCGCGCAAGCGCAGGCGAAACTGGCGGACAAGCTGCAGCCGCTTCTGACCGAGCAGGAGAATGCCTGGTATCATCGCGGGCGCAACGTGCATCCGCACGCGATCCCAAAGAGCGCGACGCCTTCGCAGTACGCGAAGGCGACGGGGGTGGAGGCGCTGTTCGGCGCACTGTATCTGCGCGGCGAGCAGGAACGGATCATACAGCTTTTCTCGGCGGTAACGGAGGATAACGATGCCCTTTGACGCGATATTTTTGAGCGCGGTCATCCGCGAACTGGAGCCGGCGATCGTCGGGATGCGGGTGGATAAGATCCAGCAGCCGTCGCGCGACACCGTCCTTCTGCAGATGCGCGGAAAGGAGAAGCTGCTTCTGTCCGCGAACGTCAACCGCCCGCGTATCCATCTGACGCAGGCGGCGTTCGACAATCCGGCGCAGCCGCCGATGTTCTGCATGCTTTTGCGCAAGCACCTGTCCGGCGGCAGGATCGCGGCGCTGACGCAGCCGGTTGCGGAGCGGAGCGTCACGATCGCCTTTGACTGTACGGACGAGATGGGGAGCCCCTGCCGGAAGCATTTGATCCTGGAGCTTATGGGGCGCAATTCCAATCTGATCCTGACCGGCGCGGACGGAAGGATCATCGACTGCCTGCGGCGCGTGGATTTTGAGATGTCGGAGGCGCGGCAGGTGCTGCCGGGGCTGTTCTATCACGAGCCGCCGCAGCAGGACAAGCGGATTCCGCAGGAAACGGATGAAGCGCAGCTTGCCGCACTGCTTGCCGCCGTGGACAGCCCGAAGCGCTTGGACAAGTGGCTGCTGGACACCTTCGCGGGTCTGTCGCCCCTAATCACGAGAGAACTGTCCTACTGTTTCTGCGGCGAGATCGACGCGGATATTCTGACGCTGGACAGAGACAGTCTGGCTCGTTATTTAGCGCGCGAGTTGACCATGACCGGCGAGCAGGCGCCGATCCTTCTGCTGCAGGATGGGATGGGGAAGGATTTCTCCTACCGTGAGATCGCACAGTACGGCGATTTCCTGACGCAAAAACGCTGCGAGAGCTTCTCTGCGCTGCTGGACGAATACTATACCGAAACCGACCGCGCTGACCGCATGCGGCAGAAGTCGCAGACTCTTCGCAAGACGGTGACGACGCTTTATGAGCGCACGGTGCGCAAGCTCGAGATCCAGCGAAAAGAGCGCGAAGAGACCATGGATCGAGAGCGCCTGCGGCAGATGGGCGACATTGTGACGGCGAATCTGCACGCGATCGAACGCGGGCAGACCCTGCTCCGCGCCGAGAATTTCTACGATCCCGAAATGCGCGAGATCGAGATTCCCCTCAAGCCGAATCTGTCGCCGCAGCAGAATGCGGCAAAGTATTATAAGGACTACGCGAAGGCGAAGCACGCGGAAAAGATCCTGACCGAGCAGATCGCCACGGGAGAAACTGAAGCGGAGTATCTCGGCGGCGTGCTGGAAGAACTGTCAAGAGCAGATAATGAGCGGGATTTGAGCGAAATCCGAGCGGAATTGGAAGACGGCGGCTACATCCGTGCCGACCGCCGCAAGGGAAATAAGCAAATGAAACAGGCACCGTCCGTGCCGCTTTCGTTTTCTTCTTCAGACGGCGTAAGAATTCTGGTCGGAAAGAATAATCGTCAAAACGATCAGCTTTCGCTTAAAAACGCTCATAAAAACGACATTTGGCTGCATGTGCAGAAATTCCACGGCGCGCACGTCATCATCGAGTGCGCAGGCGCGGAGGTGCCGGACGAGACGATCACCGAAGCGGCGATGCTGGCGGCGTATTACTCCGAGGTGCGCGAGGGGCAGAACGTCCCGGTGGACGTGACGCAGGTGCGCAATCTGAAAAAACCGAACGGCGCAAAACCGGGCATGGTTGTGTATGAACGCTACCGCACCGTCTTCGTCACCCCGGACAGCTCCCTGCCGGACCGTTTGAAAAAGATAGAATAATAGAATAAAACGTATCCCTCCGGCGCAGAGTAAAGCCGGAGGGATGTTTTATGAAGATTTGGAAACCGAAAGAAAAGACCAAAGCCGGACCGGAGACGCCGCCCAGTGAGACTGACCCGCAGGGGAGTTGGACGGGCAGACCTGCCGACGAGGATGAGATTCCCGTGCAGGACGCGGACGATCTTTAGTTCTCGGGCGGCAGCTTATCGTGCTTCTGCTGCTTCATCCAGATGTTCATGATCAGCGAGTGCGGCAGCAGCTTTACCATGCGCACCTGCATGCGGACGGGAAAACCGTGGATGGACACGTCCTTCTTGCTGCGGTACAGGTCGCGCAGGGCGGTGCGCATGACGTCCTCCGGCTCGTACCAGCGGTTATAGTAGGTGACGGCGTCGCCGCTTGTCACGGTGGCGCGGTCGAAGAACTCCGTCTTGACCCAGCCCGGATTGACCGACATCACGCGGATGCCGCGCGGCTTGAGTTCTCGGTTCAAGGAGCGCGAATAGCTGAGGATAAACGCTTTGGTCGAAGCGTAGATGTTGAAATAAGGCACGGGCTGGAAGGCGGAGAGCGAGTCGAGCATCAGAATGTGCGCGCCGCGCTTCATGTAAGGCAGCGTCAGCTCAGTCACGGCGACGACCGCCTTGCAGTTGAGGTCGATCATGTTCAGGGAGTCTTCCAGCGGGATCTGATCGTATCTGCCGAATTTGCCGAAGCCGGAGATGTTCGCCAGCAGCGCGACCTCCGGCTTTGCTCCTTCCAGCAGACTGCGGTAGTAATCCGGCGCGTCCGGTGCAGTCAGATCAAGACTGATCGGCCGAACCGGAAAGGGATAGCCCTCTTTCAGGGCTTCCAGACGTTCCGCGCGCCGCGCGATGACCCAGAGCTCGTCAAACTGCTCCCACTGCGGCAGCTGCAGAACGAATTCGCGTCCCATACCGGAGCTTGCGCCGGTAACGATTGCAATTTTCATGTTGCTTCACCTCTCTTCCGCCAGCATGCGGACAGCGTTCCATGCCGCGCCGATCTCCGCTTCGGTCGTGAATCTGCCGATCGAAAAGCGGACGACGCCCTGCGGGAAGGTGCCGAGCGCCTTGTGCGCCCCCGGCGCGCAGTGCATGCCGCAGCGCGTCAGAATGCCGAATTCCCGCTCCAAACGGTCAGAGGCTTCGGCGTTGTCGATGTTCTCAAAATCCACACCGATCACGCCGACGCGGCGGGAAGGATCCTTCGTTCCGGTCACGCGGATATTGCCGATCCTCGCCAGACCGTCCAGGAACAGCCCGGTCAGCACGGACTCGTGACGGCGAAGCTCGTTCAGACCGACTTGGTTTACATAATCCATCGCTGCCGACCAGCCGAAGACGCCCGGAAGATTCGGCGTGCCCGGCTCGAAGCGGTCGGGCATATAGGGCGGGATCTCCTCGGAGTCGGAGACGCTGCCCGTGCCGCCTGCAAGGAGCGGGTTCAGCCGAGCGGCGAATTCCGGCGTGACAAGCAGCGCGCCGATGCCCTGCGGTCCCAGCAGACCCTTATGCGCGGGAACGGCGAGCGCACTCAGCCCGAAGGCTTCGAAATCCACCGCAACGTGCCCCGCGCTCTGCGCGCCGTCAAGCAGGAGTGGAATGTCATGAAGTTTACATAATCTTCCGACCACTTCCACATTCTGCACCGTGCCGCAGACGTTGGAGGCGTGGTTCAGGATGAACAGCTTCGTGTTCTGCCGGAGCAGCGGCTCGATCAGATCGCACCGCAGAAAGCCCTCTGCGTCGCACGGCACGCGGTCGAAGGCGACGCCGAGCTGCACGAGCGGGCGCATGACGGCGTTGTGTTCCAGCGAGCTGACGAGCACGTGATCGCCCTCATGCAGCAGTCCCTTGATCGCCAGATTCAGGGCGGCGGTGCAGCCGGAGGTCAAAATAACGTGATTCGGATCGGGGTGATGAAAGAAGGCCGCGAGCTGTTCGCGGAGCGTCAGCGTTTTCAGCCCGACCTCCTGCGCAGGCGCATAGACGCCGCGGTTGATCGACGCGCCGACGCAGTCCAGATAGTATTTCATCTGATCGCTGACGCCCGGCGCCTTCGGCCAAGAGGTCGCGGCATTATCCAGATAGATCATAGCTTCCTCCTGTTACGGTTTTCTACATTATAACAATATCTTTCGGATTTGGCAAGAAAAACGGCAGGCAAGAAAAGGTTTCGTGATACTTGACAAAGAATAGCGAAGGGGTTATACTTATTTTATCCTCTTAATTTTTTAGAAAGAAGGGTTTTTATGAAAAAAGAGGGATTCTTCAAAAAGTACTGGCTCGTCCTTTTGACCGGCTTCGTAGTCGGCGTAGCGGCGCTGCTGCTCCAGAAGCTGGGCAACCCCGGCAACATGGGCTTCTGCATCGCCTGCTTCGAGCGTGACATCGCCGGTGCGCTCGGTCTGCATACCGCAGGCGCAAAGGTCGCGGAGGACGCGATCTCGGTCGGCAATCTGGCGTATTTCCGCCCGGAGATCATCGGCATCCTGCTCGGCTCCATGCTTATGGCAATCTGCACCAAGGAGTTCAAGGGCAAGGGCGGCAGCTCTCCCGTGCTCCGCTTCTTCCTCGGCGCAGGCGTCATGATCGGCGCGCTGGTCTTCCTCGGCTGCCCGCTGCGTATGGTCATCCGTATCGGCGGCGGCGACCCCAACGCTCTGATCGGTCTCGGCGGCTTCATTGTCGGCATTCTGATCGGCGTGTTCTTCCTCAAGAAGGGCTTTACGCTGAACAGAGCCTATAAGCAGAGCAGTCTGGAAGGCGCGGCATTCCCGATCACGACCGCGATCATGGGCCTGCTGTGCCTGCTCGGCATCATCGGCCTGATGACTGCGGAAGGCGTGAAACCCGGCGGCTCCCGCGCGCCGTGGTACATCGCGATCATTGCAGGTCTTATCGTCGGTGCGCTCGGCCAGAAGAGCCGCTTCTGCATGGTCGGCGGCGTGCGTGATGCAGTCATGTTCAAGGAATTCGGCCTGATCGCAGGCTTCGGCATGGTCATTCTCACCGTGCTGGCAGGCAACGCGATCCTCGGCAACTTCGGCGAAACCTACAAGGGCTTCAAGCTGGTTGGCCAGCCGATCGCAAGCGCAGACTGGCTGTGGAACTTCCTCGGCATGGCGATCGTCGGCTGGGGCTCGGCTCTGCTCGGCGGCTGCCCGCTGCGTCAGCTCGTGCTTGCCGGTGAAGGCAACTCCGACAGCGCCATTACCGTGATCGGCATGATCGCAGGCGCTGCGCTTGCGCATAACTTCAAGCTCGCGTCCGGCGCTTCCACGCTCGCGGACGACGGCACCGTCACCGGCGGTTCTACGCCGAACGGCCACATCGCCGTGATTGCGATCCTCGTTCTGCTCGCGATCGTTTCCGTCGTCTGCACCTTCTGCAAGAAGAAAGAGAAGGCGGAACAATGATCGACGCGAGAGGTCTTTCCTGCCCGCTGCCCGTTATTATGGTGCAGAAGGCGGTCAAGGATAAGCCCGACAAGCTGGAGGTCTATGTTGACAATCAGACGGCGGTCGGCAACGTGACGCGCTTTGCCAACAACAACGGCTACGACGTGGCGGTAAAAGAACTGGAGGATGACGAGTATTCTCTGGTGCTGACCAAGCGATGACAAACTATCTTGCGACCTTCCATACGCACCTTGCCTCGTTAAAGACGCACCGGTCTTTGACGGCGGCGGGGATCGCGGCGCGGATGGCGCCCGTCCCGCGGAAGATCTCGTCCTCCTGCGGCACCTGCGTGTTTTACAGCGCGGACGACCCGTGCTACGGCATGCTGGACGCCGACGTCGAAGCGGTTTATCTGCTGAAAGAGGAGCATGACGCGGAGCTCCTGCGAGAATTTGAATAGGGTGAATATTTTTCGGCAATCGGAACTGCCCGCCTTGACCGGCGGGCAGTTTTTGTGTTATACTGTTAAAACATACGATATGGCAAAGTGAGAACATACCATGCTGACAAAGGCGCTGATCACTTTTTTAATATCCATGGTACCGGTCGTGGAGCTGCGCGGCGCGATCCCCTACGGAATCGCGCAGGGACTGAATCCGTGGCTGACCTACGCCCTCGCGGTCGTGGGCAATATGCTCCCGGTCCCGTTCATTCTGCTGTTTATCCGCCGGATTTTCGCGTGGATGAAACGCTATCCGAAGATGGCGAAGGTTGCAGAGAAGTTTGAAGCAAGAGCGGCGAAGAAGAGCGGCAAGGTCAAGAAATCCGAGACGATCGGACTGTGCCTCCTCGTCGCGATCCCGCTGCCCGGCACGGGCGCGTGGACGGGCGCACTGGTTGCCGCGCTGATGAATATGCGCATCAAGCGCGCGCTGCCGACGATCCTTGTCGGCGTGCTGATCGCCGGCGTTGCCGTGACGCTGATCATGACGCTGGGCATCCATGCGCTGGACTTTCTGGTCGGATAGGGAGGAAAAACATGAAACGACAAGGCTATATTTCGTGGGATGAATACTTCATGGGCATCGCCCTGCTTGCCGCCAACCGCAGCAAGGACCCGAATACGCAGGTCGGCGCGTGCATCGTCTCGCCGGAGAATATCATCGTTTCCACAGGCTATAACGGCTTTCCGAACGGCTGCAGCGACGACGAATTCCCGTGGGAGCGCGAGGGAGAGGAGACGAAGTATCCTTACGTCGTCCATGCGGAGCTGAACGCGATTCTGAACGCGGGCGGCAGAAGACTCAGCGGCGCGCGGATCTACGTCGGACTCTTCCCGTGCAACGAATGCGCCAAGGCGATCATTCAGAGCGGCATCCGCGAGATCATCTATCTTTCCGACAAATACTGCGGGACGGAGGGCAATGTCGCCTCCAAGCGCATGCTTGACGCCGCCGGCGTGCGCTATCACCGTCTGGAAACAAGCGTGCAGGACATCACCCTGCACTACCGCACGCCGTTATGAGCGTGCGGTTTTTGCACAGTCCGGTCGGCGCCCTGCGCCTGAGCGCGCAGGAGGGGAAGCTCCGCGAGATCGCGCTGACGGATAAAGCGGGGAAGGACGAGCCGGATTCCGCGACCGACCTTGCGGCGTCGCAGCTGTTGGAATATTTTAGCGGAAAACGGAAAGAATTTACGTTAGAGACGTCGCCGCAGGGCACGCCGTTTCAGCGCGCCGTATGGCAAGCCCTCTCAGAGATTCCCTTCGGAAAGGTCGTGACCTATGGCGATATTGCGCGGGCGATCGGCAGACCGACCGCCTGCCGCGCGGTTGCGAACGCGGTCGGGGAAAACCCGCTTCTGATCGTTTTTCCGTGCCACCGCGTCGTCGCGGCGAACGGCTTGGGCGGTTTTACGGGCGGAATTGCCGTAAAATGCGCCTTACTGCGGCACGAACAGGTTGAAATTTCGGAAAAATCCACATTTTCTGAAAAATTTTTCTTTACTTTTCCAACAAACCGTGATACGATATGACGGCTGGCGTTCAGCCGGCCGCGATCCGCGCGCTCAGTCCAGGGAGACCGCTGAAGAACAGCATTCCGCCATCCCCGACTTAGCCGCAGGACAATATTTTTGAAAGGTGGAAAACCAATGATCCTCAAGGACAAGAAAACCGCAATCATCAACGAGTACGCAACCCACGAAGGCGACACCGGCTCTCCCGAGGTCCAGATCGCCATTCTCACCGCCCGCATCAACGAGCTGACCGAGCATCTGCGTGAGCACAAGCACGACAACCATTCCCGCCGCGGCTTGCTCATGATGGTCGGCAAGCGCCGCAGCCTGCTCGACTACCTTGCAAAGAAGGACATCAACCGCTATCGCGCCATCATTGCAAAGCTGGGCATCCGTAAGTAATAACCGAACGATGGGCGGCCCGAGCGGTCGCCCATTTTTCACGACCCCGCGCACGGGAGCGCCGTTTAGCAGTTGAAGGGGAAGCCGAATTCTCGGCTTTGGCTTCAAGTGCTAAACCTCCCGTGGAACAATACTATCAGGAGGTTATCCCATGAATACCAGAAACCAGTACCCCAATCATCACGTATTTGAGACCATGATCGGCGGCCGCGCCTTCACCGTAGAGACCGGTAAGGTCGCAGAGCTGGCGGACGCGGAGTGCATCTGCCGCTACGGCGATACCACCGTGCTGACCACCGTGACCTGCTCGCCCGATCCCAAGCCCGGCATCGACTACTTCCCCCTGACCATCGAGTTTGAGGAGAGAATGTACTCTGTCGGACGTATCCCCGGCAGCTTCAACCGCCGCGAGGGCAAGCCCTCCGAGCGCGGTATCCTGAACAGCCGCATCATCGACCGCCCGATGCGCCCGCTCTTCGACGACGAGCTGCGCAACGACGTCGTCGTGACCTGCACCGTTCTTGCCAACGACTATGACAATCCCGTCGAGATCGTCGGCGCGATCGGCGCGTCCATCTGCGTCGCCTGCTCGGACGTTCCCTGGAACGGACCGATCTCCACCACGAACTGCGCCTACGTGGACGGCAAGTACGTCATCAATCCTTCCTCCGAGCAGCGCGAGGCCGCCGAGTGCTTCGTCTGCATCTCCTCCACCTTTGAGAAGGTCGTGCAGATCGAGACCGAGGCGAAGGAAGCGCCCGAGGCGATCGTCCTCGAGTGCATCCGTCAGGCGCATGAGACCAACATGGAGGTCGTCAAATTCATCAACGAGATCGTCGCCGTCATCGGCAAGCCGAAGTTCACCTTCGAGAAGGCCGCCGTCAACCACGATCTGCTGGACGATCTGTGCGCCTATGGCATGGATCAGATCGAATACGCCCTGGATACCGACGACAAGAACATCCGCGAGGAGCGCCTGACCGCTGCCCGCCGCGACTTCGCTGAGAAGTTCGCGGACAAGTACGAGGACTTCGACGTGCATATCGAGGTCTGCCTGTACAAGATGCAGAAGAAGGTCGTCAAGAAGTGGCTGCTCGCCGGCAAGCGCGTCGACGGCCGCCAGATGGACGAGATCCGTCCGCTCGACGCCGAGGTCGGCGTCCTGCCCAGAGTCCATGGCTCCGGTCTGTTCTCCAGAGGTCAGACGCAGGTCCTGTCCATCTGCACGCTGAACACCCTGTCCGCCGCGCAGAAGCTGGACACCATCTACTCCGAGGAGACCAAGCGCTATATCCACCACTACAACTTCCCCGCGTTCTCCACCGGCGAAGCCCGCGCCGCCCGCTCGACCTCCCGTCGTGAGATCGGCCACGGCTCATTGGCGGAAAAGGCGCTCCTGCCCGTCATTCCGAGTGTTGAGGAGTTCCCGTACGCGATCCGCGTCGTTTCCGAGGTCCTGTCCTCCAACGGCTCTACCTCCCAGGGCTCCATCTGCGGCTCCACGCTGGCGCTGATGGACGCGGGCGTTCCCATCAAGCGTCCGGTCGCGGGCATCTCCTGCGGTCTGATCTCCGATCAGGAGACCGGCGAGTGGAGAACCTTCACCGACATTCAGGGCGTTGAGGACTTCCACGGCGAGATGGACTTCAAGGTCGCCGGTACCACCGAAGGCGTTACCGCAATCCAGATGGACCTGAAGAACAAGGGTCTGACGATGGAAATCATTGCCGACGCGCTCGAGCGCTGCCGCAAGGCGCGTCTTGAGATCCTCGAGCAGGTCATGCTGCCCTGCATCCCGGCGCCGCGTCCCGAGGTTTCCGAGTACGCGCCCAAGATGATCTCCATGGTCATCCCCGTCGACAAGATCCGCGAGGTCATCGGCTCCGGCGGCAAGACCATTCAGAAGATCTGCGCGGATACCGGCGCGAAGATCGACATCGACGACGACGGCAACGTCTTCATCGCCGCAGTCGACAGCGCAGCGGGCTACGCCGCAAAGAAGATGATCGACGATATCTGCTTCGTTCCCGAGGTCGGCGCGCTGTACTACGGCAAGGTCGTCCGCATCCTCCCGATCGGCGCGTTCGTCGAGATCGCTCCCGGTCACGACGGCATGGTGCATATCTCCAAGCTGGAAAACCGCCGCGTGGAAAAGGTCGAGGACGTTCTGAACGTCGGCGACATGACCTGGGTCAAGTTCATGGGCTTCGACGAGAAGGGCCGCGCCAACTTCAGCCGCAAGGACGCGCTGAACGAAATGGCGGAAGCCGAACAGTAATTGATGATGAAAAGGCGCTGTGCGTTTGCACAGCGCCTTTTGATATTTCGGCGGTTACGCCTCTTCTTTCAGATACAGCAGGTCGTGGGAGATCGGGGTGCAGAAGAGCCGGCGCACCTCGGCGGGGTCGCTCGTCTGCCCGAGGATCCACATGAGCTTTGCCAGCGCTGCCTCCGTGGTCATGTCGTAGGCTTCCAGCAGGTGAAGGTCGTTTTTCAGATGGAAGCCGACGTCGTAGACCGCCAGATTGCTGCCCTCGTTCTGCACCTGCGTGGTCATCACGATGGTTTTGCCCCGCTCGATGGCGGAGCGGATGGCGTCGAAGAAGCCGCTGCCCTGATAGGAGGGCAGCCCGCCGACGCCGTAACTCTCGACGATCACCGCGTCGTTGCGCTCAAGCAGATACGACAGTTGGTCGCAGTCCGCGCCGGGGATCATCTTCATCAGTCCGACGCGCGGATCGAGCTTGCTGTAGAAGATCGGCGCGGGCAGGCTGGTCGGGCGGATGTATTCCATCAAAAAACCGTTCTGCAGGACGGCGAGCGACGGATAATTGATGCTCGAGAACGCCTGCAGACTGGTCGTGTGGGTCTTCCTCGCGCGGGTACCGAGAATGACGCGCCCGTTGAAGACGATCATCACGCCGCACAGATCGGAAACCGCGACGCGGAAAGCGTCGACGAGATTCGTTTTCGAATCCGTGTTTTCAAATAAGATCGGCTTCTGCGCGCCGGTCAGGACGATCGGCTTCGGGGAATACTGGATCAGATAGGACAGGGCGGCGGCAGTATACGCCATCGTGTCCGTGCCGTGGACGACGACGAAGCCGTCGTATTTGGAATAATTCTCGCGGATTGTATTTGCGATCGTCAGCCAGTGCTCGGGCGTAATATTCGTCGAATCCAGACAAAACAGCTGCTTACAGGTCACATCGCACAGATCCGTGACTTCAGGAACGTTGTCGAGCAATTGCTCCGTCGTCATGATCGGGGTCAGACCGCTTTCCGTCATGCCGGAGGCGATCGTGCCGCCGGTACCGAGCATCAGAACCTTTTTCATCGTTAAGCGACTCCTTTCGGGGAATCTTACAAAGATAGTATAGCACGATTTCGCCGCGGGGGCAACGCAAAAGGTTGACAAAAACGGACGCAGGCAATAAAATGAAGAAAATGGGAAAGGGGGCGGTTCCATGCTGTCTGTCGTGCTTCCTGCCTACAACGAGCAGGAAATGGTGCCGGTTGCGGCGCGCGAGATCAGCAGAGTGTTGACGTCAGCGGAGATCCCGCACGAACTGATTTTTGTGGACGACGGCTCAAAGGATACGACATGGGCGAAGATACGGGCGGCTTCATCGGAGTTTTTGACGGTGCGCGGCGTGCATTTTTCCCGCAATTTCGGCAAGGAGGCGGCGATCTTCGCGGGTCTGAAGCAATCAAAGGGTGACTGCGTCGCGGTCATCGACTGCGATCTGCAGCATCCGCCGGAAAAGCTGGTAGAGATGTTCAGGCTCTGGGAGCAGGGCTATGAGGTCATCGAGGGCGTCAAGTCCGACCGCGGCAAGGAGAGCGTCCTGCACCGCGCGTTCGCAAAGCTCTTTTATTCGCTCATCAGCCGCGCAACGAAGGTCGATATGTCCCGCGCCTCCGATTTCAAGCTCCTCGACCGCAAGGCGGTCAACGTCATTCTGACGATGCGGGAAAAGCGGGCGTTTTTCCGCGCGCTGTCGTCCTGGGTCGGTTTCAAAACGACCGAGGTTTCCTATGAGGTGCGCGAACGCACGGCAGGCCAGTCCAAGTGGTCGACCTGGTCGCTCGTCAAGTACGCCCTGTCCAACATCACGGCGTTTACCGCCGTGCCGCTGCATATCGTGACGGTGCTCGGCGTTGTAACGCTGATCGTTTCCGTGGTCATGGGCGTGATCGCGCTGGTGCAGAAGATCGCAGGAACAGCGGTCGCCGGCTTCACGACCGTCATCATCCTGCTGCTGTTCATCGGCAGCCTGATCATGATCAGTCTCGGCATCATCGGCTACTACGTCGGCAATATCTACGAGGAGATCAAGGACCGTCCGCGCTTTATCATCGCGGACACCTGCGGAAAAGACGACTGACTATGCTTTACCGAATATTAGGAGGTTTACTATGGCTGATTTCAATCTGAATTCGATCATGTCCATGCTTTCGGGCAGCGGAACGGCTGCGATCAGCAAGCGCACCAAGGTGAGCCAGAACGACGTTGCCAACGTGCTTTCCGCCGGCGTGCCGATCCTGCTGACCGGCATGCAGCGCAACGCTGGCACAAAGTCCGGCGCGGACGCTCTGCGCGGCGCACTGACCGAGCATGCGGCTGACGTGTCTGATCCCGCCGCGTTTCTGAAAAGCGCCGATCTGAAGGACGGCAAGAAGATCCTCGGTCACGTCCTCGGCAGCGACCAGAAGTCCATTATCGAGCGCGTATCCGCCGCCAGCGGCGTCACCAAGGGCAAGACGACGTCGATCCTCGCGCTGATCGCGCCGCTTCTTCTGTCGCTTCTGGGCGGTCAGCAAAGCCAGCAGGGGAGCGGCTTCAGCCTGCTCGGCATGCTGGGCGGTCTGCTCGGCGGCGGCAGTCAGCAGTCTGCAAGCCAGCAACAGTCCGGCGGCGGCCTGCTGGATTCGCTCGGCGGGCTCGGCGGTCTTTCCGGTCTGTTCGGCGGCGGCAGCGAAGAGACTGAGGAGGAAAAGCCGGAAAGCGGCGGCCTGCTGAACAGCATACTTAACATCTTCCGCGGCTAAGGAAGATCGAAAATACGGGAGGATCCGACGGATCCTCCCGTTTTTCGTACGGAGCTATCGCAGCACGACGCTGGTCATCGAGCCGAGGGTGAGCATCGTTCCGTCGAGCGAGGCGTCCTCCTGACCGATGACGGCGGCGATGACGCTGAACTGCTCGCTTGTCAGCTGGGAAAGGTCTACCGTCTTGGCGGTGAGCGTGGTGTTGTGCAGCACGCAGACCGAGCTGCCGTTCCAGGTGGCGACGAAGCCGCCCATCTTGGAGTCGGTCACGTTCAGGGCAGTGTAGTCGCCGCGGGCGATCTCCGGATTGGAAAGACGGATCAGAATGAGCTTTTTATAGTAATTCAGAAGACTGTTCTCGTCGCCCTTCATGCTTTCCACCGTGGCGGTCGTCTGGTTGGAAGCGGCATAGTCGGCGCCGACCGGGTCACGCACCGTATCGCCGTCGCCCCAGAGCATGGCGAGCCGGCGGTTGGCGTCCGTGTTCGCGCCGCCCCGGGAGCCGCGCATGCCGATCTCCTCGCCGTAGTAGAGGAAGGGCGAGCCGCTTGAAAGAATGTAGAGATTGGCTGCCATCTGCATCTGCCAGCTGGCAAGGGTCAGATAGCCTGCCGCCCGGTCGGTGTCATGGTTGGCGATGAAGGGCACGATCATGGCGTCCGGGTTGCGCGCGTGGATCTCGTCCAGATATTGATCGACATAGGACGTATAGACGTTCACGTTCCCTTTCTTAGCAGTCTCGGCGATGAGACCGTTCGTCTGAGAGATGGTGAAGTTAAAGCAGTTCAGGGCGGGGTAGTAAGCGTCGGTCACGCCGTCCGAGTCCCAGACCTCTGCGACGGTGTAGATCTCCGGGTCGAGCTTCTTCAGCTCGTCGACGTACCATTGCCAAAAGTCGGCGGAACGGGAATTGTCGCCGAAATAGATATATTTGGCGGCGTCGAAACGGAAGCCGTCCACGCCCAGATCCAGATAGTATTTCGCCACGTCCAGCACCGCTTGACGCACTTGCTGAGAGTCAAAGTTCAGCTCGGGCATGTAGTCGGAGAAGTTGCACTCGTACCAGTCGCTCGTGCCGGCAAGAGGGGCAAATCTTCGCCCGGCAGGAGGCGTCTCCCCCTCGTGATAGTAGCAGTAGAAATCATACCAGGGATCTTCTGTATTTCCCTCGCGATGGGCGCGGGTGAAATTGCCGAACCACTGATTCAGAGGACCTGTGTGGTTGATGGGAAGATCCAGAATCAGCTTCACGTTCCGACTGTGGCATGCGTCCGCCAGCGCTTGCAGGTCTTCCGTCGTGCCGAACGCCGGGTCGATCGCATAGTAATCGTTCACGTCATATTTGTGGTAGGACTGGCTTTTGAAAACGGGCGATAGCCACAGACCCTCTACGCCCAGACTCAGACCCGAGGCGGGATCACCGTCGTTGAGGTAGTCCATCCGGTTCAGAATGCCTTTCAGATCTCCCACGCCGTCCCCGTCCGAATCGGAGAAGGAGCCGACAAAGATCTCATAGAAGACGCGGTAATTATCCTCCGAGGCGCGGGCGTTTTTGCATTCGTCTCCGCTGAGGATCACTTCTCCGTCCGCGCTGATTGTGTCCGGCACGGAGGCGTCCGGCGCGGTCGGGGCAGCCGACTCGTCAGGCTTTGCGCAGGCGCCGAAAGCGAGGAGAATTGCCAGTACAAGGAACAGCGAAAGCAGTCGTTTCATCACAGCACCTCCCGTGAATATCTGGTTCTATCCTACCCCCGCCGCGCCGTCCTGTCAACAAAAAAGCCCGCCTGCCTTGCATTTTTCTCCCGTTGTGTTATAATTTTTTGTATGGATAAGATTGAATTGTACCGGTCGGAGGACCTCCTCCGGCTGACGAAAAAACGGAAAACCTGGCGCGTCGCACTGCTCACCCTCACGGCTCTTGCCCTGGGGGTATGCGTGCTGCTGTGCTGTCTGGTCAATACGCGAAACGCCGCTCGGATGGAGCTGGCGGTCATTGTCATCAGCATTCTGTCCGGCTGGGTGTTGATCACGCTGCGCTATGAGATGCTGGTTCTTGTCCGCAGGGAGGCGGAACATACCGCGCATATCCTCGCGGGTCCCCGCGAGACCCGCACCGGTGTTCTCAGCCTTACCCCGGACACCGTGCGCATCCCCGGCAGCGTGCGGGTGCGGCGGCTGACCCTGCAGGAGGGAACGGACACGCGCCTTTTGAGCGTGGACGTGAACAGGCTGGGCGCGCTGGGAGAGCTGCCGCGGCGCGTTAGCGTCAGCACCGTCCACAATTTCGTGGTCACCTTGGAGGAAACGCCATGATCAAACGAATCCTCTCCCGTTTTCCGGTCTATCTGCTTTGGGCGCTTGCCTCGGTCATCCTCTGGAGCTACGTTTTTTCCTTCATCACCGACGCGAAACCCGCCAGAAAGCTCTCCCTCTACATCAGCATAGATCAAATCGAGGAGGTGGAGCTTGCCGCGCGGCTGGAGGAGAAGGGTCTGCCGGACGGGATCCGCATGATCAAGGTGCGCCCCTTTTCCTACGCCATGTTCAGCGATCAGGACCTTCTCTCGGCGGATCTGTATATCGTCAGAGCCTCGGAGGCGGAGAGCTGGCGAGATTCTTTCCGACCTTTGCCGGACGGCATGGACGGAGATCTGGAACTGGGGAACGGCGCGCAGGGCATCCGGGTCTATGACGCGGAAACCGGCGTCGGCGTATTTGACGACCTGATCGATTACAGCGCGTCCGGCGCGGCAGAGGACTGCTACCTCTTTTTCGGGGCGCAGTCGCAGCATACCGAAAGCTGCGACGGCGCGGCGCTGTGGCTTGCCGGGCGTTTTCTGGAGGGATCGCATTGAAAAAGAACCTTTTGACGCTGCCGCTTCTTTTCACGTTTCTGCTGAGCCTGTGCGCCTGCGCGGCGCCGCCGCAGCTCACGCAGGACGTCGTCACGTTCCCGTCCGATACGCTCGCCGTGAAGGCGATCTCCGATCTGCCCGAGGATTTTATTCTGGGCATGGATATCTCCTCCGTCCTTTCCGAGGAGGAGAGCGGCGTCAAATACTATGATTTTGAAGGCAGGGAAACGGATCTCTTCCGGCTGCTGCGTAACTGCGGCATCACGCACGTCCGCGTGCGGGTCTGGAACGACCCTTACGACAGCGAGGGTCACGGCTACGGCGGCGGCAACTGCAGTCCGGAACGGGCGGTTGAGATCGGCAGACGTGCCGCCCTGTGCGGACTGAAGCTCATCGTGGACTTCCACTATTCCGATTTCTGGGCGGATCCCGGAAAACAAACGGTCCCAAAGGCGTGGCGGGGCATGGACGCGATGGAAAAAGCAGAGGCGATGTTCAAGTTCACCTGCGAAACGCTGCAGCAGCTCCGATCTGCCGGCGCGGAGGTCGCTATGGTGCAGGTGGGCAACGAGATCAACGGCTTTCTCTGCGGCGAAACCGACTGGGATCCGATCTGCTATCTGCTGCAGGCGGGCTCCAAAGCCGTGCGGGAGGTGTTCCCGGACGCGCTGGTCGCGGTTCATTTTTCCAATCCCGAGCGGAGCGGAGCTTATCGGGAATACGCAAAACACCTTGACGAATACGGCGTGGATTACGACGTATTCGCCTCCTCCTACTATCCGTTCTGGCATGGGACGCTCGACAATCTCTCCGCGGTTCTCTCTGACATCGCGGAAACCTATGATAAAAAGGTCATCGTGATGGAAACGTCCTACGCCTACACTGCCGACGATACGGACTTCTTTGGCAATACGATCGGTGAAGGCAGCGCGGTTGACCGCCCCTATCCTTACACCGTCCAGGGGCAGGCGGACGCCGTCCGTGACGTGATCGACACGACGGTCCATACGAGCGGCGGGATCGGCGTCGTCTACTGGGAGGGCGCGTGGATCAGCGTGGGCGGAGCCTCATGGGAGGAAAACCATGCACTCTGGGAGCGGTACGGCTCCGGTTGGGCGACCGCCTGTGCCGGCTCCTACGATCCGGAGGACGCGGGCAGATACTACGGCGGCTGCGCGGTGGACAATCAGGCGTTCTTTGATCCTTCAGGTCATCCGCTGGAGTCGCTCAAACTGTTTTGCCTGCTTCGGAGCGGGAATACGGTCGCTTCCGACCCGTGACTTTTATTCAAACTTAATAAAATCTTAAAATATTGTGATTTCTGAGATAAAGCCGGTGTTTTGACTAAAACACCGGCATATTTCTTCTGTTTCTTTGGTAAAAACGGATAAAAAACGGGAAAAGGGAGCACGGAATTCCGCGCCTTCCGCTTGACATTCCCAAATACAAAAACTATAATCAATGTTAGGGAGCAGGTTCAGACTTCTGCCTGACTGCCCGATCAGCCCGGATATTCCGGGATTATAGAATGGAGGTAATAATCCTATGAAGAAAGTCCTTTCTGTCCTTTTGGTCCTTGCCATGCTGTTCAGCCTGGCTGCCTGCGCAGGCGGCAACGGCGGCGAGAACGCGACGACCCCGAACGGTGAGCCTGCCGGCACGACCCCGAGCGGCGAACCTGCCGCCGGCGACCAGCCGCTTGCAGGCACCTATGACATCAAGGTTTGGGTCGCTGAAGCGATCACCGACCTGACCCAGAAGCAGATCGAAGACTTCAATAACACCAACACCGACGGCATTACGTTTAACGCTACGGTTCAGGCTGTCGGCGAAGACATTGTCGCAACCCAGCTGATCACCGACGTTGAGGCGGCAGGCGACATCTTCATCTTCGCGCAGGACCAGTTCGCCCGTCTGATCCAGGCCGGCGCGCTTGCCCAGCTCGGCGAAGGCGCTTCCCAGATCGTGAAGGACAACAACACGCCCGAGGCTGTTGCAGCCGTCACCCTGAACGATGGCCTCTACGGCTATCCTGTCACCGCTGATAACGGCTACTTCATGTACTACGACAAGTCCGTTATCCCCGAAGAAGACGTTGATTCTCTGGAAAAACTGATTGAAGACTGCGAGAACGCAGGCAAGTTCTTCAGCATGGAGCTCCAGACCTCCGCATGGTATCTGGCGAGCTTTTTCTTCGCAACCGGCTGCGTCTCCGACTGGACCATCGATGACGACGGTATGGCTACCGCCCTCAACGATACCTTTGATTCCCCCGAGGGTCTCATTGCTGCCAAAGGCATGAAGAAACTCCTGGATTCCCCGGCGCACTTCAGCTCCTCTCAGGCAAGCGACTTCTCCGCCGGCTCCGCAGTTCTGATCTGCGGCACCTGGGCGTATGACGACGTCAAGGCGATCCTGGGCGACAACCTGGGCGCTACCGATCTGCCCTCCTTCGAAGTGGACGGCACGGAATACCACATGGGTTCCTTCAGCGGCTTCAAGCTCATGGGCGTTAAGCCCCAGACCGACGCCGTCAGACAGGCTGCTCTGCACAAGCTGGCGCAGTACCTGACCGGCGAGCAGTGCCAGCTCGAGCGCTTCAACGAGCGTTCCTGGGGTCCGAGCAACATCGTTGCTCAGCAGGATCCTGCCGTTGCTGCCAACGCAGGCCAGATCGCAATCAATCTGCAGGCGCCGTATGCCACCCCGCAGGGTCAGATCAGCGGCGCTTGGTGGAACATTGCCAAGGTCATCGCCGATGAAGTCAAGGAAGCGACCGACGAGGCCGGCATCCAGGCAGCTCTGACCAACTACAGCCAGAAGTGCAACGCGCTCATCGGCGTGGGCGGCTTCGTGTTCGTCGGCGCGTGGAACGGCTGGGACAATGCGGACATGACCCACAAGCTCGCGGAAAGCAACGGCGTGTATACCATCACCATCGACGTTGAAGAAAGCGATTACATGGGCGGCCGTATCGTCACTGCCACCAACTGGGATACTGACCACGGCGCTGCGCAGGTCACCACCGGCGCAGATCTGATCGACATGGAAGCCGCGGGCGGCGATAACAACATCGTCTTCCTTGAAGCCGGCAACTACACCGTCACCTGGACTGAGGCGACCAACGAGATCACGATCGTAAAGAACTAACGCATTAGCCATAGCTTTGGCCAAAATATAACTTTGGGCCGGAGCCAGTATTCCCTGGCTCCGGCTCTGACTTTTTTTCGGAGAGGAGCGTGCTTATGAAGCGTTACAGCGACCTCGAATACCTGCAGCTTTCCAAGTGGAAGAAGCTCTGTTACCGGCTGGCCTGCTTTTTCCGGTCGATCCCAACGGCGCTGAAAAACCTTGTTCTCGCGGTCGGGCTTTTCTTCAAAAACGCGGCTCTCGCGGTCGTGCGGGAGTTCAAAGACATCTTCCTCACCTTCAAAGACGGTGACATCCATACGAAGATATCCTATGTATTCATGGGCTGGGGCAGCCTGCGCAGAGGCCAGATCCTGCGCGGATTGCTGTTTTTCCTCTTTGAGGCGGTCTTTATTTTCTACATGGTGGTATCGGGCGGCTACTGGCTCAGCATGCTGCCTTCTCTCGGCAAGGTCGGTCCCGGCAAGACCTATGACCCGATTCTTGACACCTACTACTATACGTACAATGACAACTCCTTCAAAATTTTGCTCTACGGCGTGCTGACGATCTTCTTCATCATCGCCTTTGTCTATACCTGGCGCGTCAATGTGAAGCAGAATAAGATCGCCGAGGACATCCTCAAGAGCGGCAAGCCTCTGAAGAGCGGCAGGGACGATCTGCGCAGCCTTGTGGACGACAAGTTCCACAAGACCCTGCTTGCGCTTCCTGTTACCGGCATTCTCATCTTCACCGTTCTGCCGATCGTGTTCATGATCCTCGTGGCGTTTACCAATTACGACGGCTCCCACGACGGCTACATCAACGGATTGTTTGGCTGGCAGGGCTTTGAAAACTTCCGCACGCTGTTTTCCTGGAAGGGCGCCAACGGTCACTCTTACGCCGCGACCTTCGGGGAGATTCTGACGTGGACGCTGATCTGGGCGGTGTTTGCCACCTTTACCAACTACTTCCTCGGCATGTTCGTTGCAATGATGATCAACAAGAGGGGCGTCCGCGTCAAGAAGCTGTGGCGGACGATCCTGGTCATGACGATCGCGATTCCGCAGTTCATCTCCCTGCTGTATGTGTCCAAAATGTTCGCCAAAAACGGCATTGTAAACGGCGTGCTGTTAGATTTGGGCTGGATCGATCAGGCGATCGATTTCTGGGGCAGCACTGCCCACAACGGACTGCTTGCAAGGGCGCTGGTCATTGTCATCAATATCTGGATCGGCATCCCGTATCTGATGCTGATCGCAACCGGCATTCTGATGAACATTCCCTCAGACCTGTACGAATCGGCAAAGATTGACGGCGCTTCCGGCTGGAAGCAGTATACCAAGATCACGCTTCCCTATATGCTGTTCATCACGGGGCCATACCTGCTGACCCAGTTTACCAGCAACATGAACAACTTCAACGTGATCTTCCTGCTGACCGGAGGTAAGCCGACCAACACTGCTGCGTCCTGGGCATCCGGCAACGTGGGCTACACCGATCTGCTCATCACCTGGCTCTTTAAGATCACCACCGGCGAAGAGGCAAAGTATTATCTGGCGTCCGTGGTCGGCATCATGGTCTTCGTGGTGGTGGCGCTGATCACGCTCATCGTATACAACCGGCTGCCCTCGGTCAAGAACGAGGAGGACTTCCAATGAACGAAAAGAAAAAGATCAGGCGGCACATGGGGCTTCGCGCGAGCAGCGCCATCTCCAACAGCGTGATCCACGTGCTGCTCGTGATCATCAGCATCATCTGGCTGATCCCCTTTGTCTGCATTGTCCTCCAGTCCTTCCGCTTGGAACTGTCCGGCCCGGTCGGCTATGTGATCCCGAAGAAGTGGGGCTTTGACAACTACGTTGCTCTGCTGGGCAGAAGCGACTTCAGACAGTGGTATATCAACACCTTTATCATCGCGCTGGTCAACGCCGCCCTGCAAACCGTGATCGTGCTCTGCATGAGCTACGCGCTCTCCCGCTTCCGCTTCAAAATGCGCGGCGCGCTGATGCGGCTGATGATGGTCCTCGGTCTGTTCCCCGGCATGCTCACCATGATCATCCTCTACCGCGTGCTGAAGGATCTGGGTCTGACGGAAGCCAACGCAGTGCCGGGTCTGATCCTTGTATACGTCGCGTCCTCCGGCATGGGCTACTATGTGTCCAAGGGCTTTTTCGACACGATCCCAAAGTCACTCGACGAAGCGGCAAGAGTCGACGGCGCGACCCGCATGCAGGTGCTTTTCAAGATCATCCTGCCGCTGGCAAAGCCGATCGTGATCTACACGATCCTGACCGCTTTTATGGCGCCCTGGGGCGACTACGTCTTTGCCCGCTACATATCCTTTGAAAATCCCGTCGGCATGAACGTTGCCGTAGGTATGTATAAGTGGCTTACGCTCGATCAGATCAGCAGCAACTACACCATGTTCTGCGCGGGCGGCGTGATCGTCGCCATACCGGTCACGATCCTGTTCCTGTGCCTCCAGCGCTACTACGTGGAGGGCGTCACCGGCGGCGCCGTCAAGGGCTGAGAAAGGAAGCGAGAAGAAAGATGGCAAGTGTAAAACTGACAAACGTAAAGAAAATTTACGATAAAAACGTCGTAGCGGTCCACGACTTCAATCTGGAGATCCATGACAAGGAATTCGTGGTCTTTGTCGGACCCTCCGGCTGCGGCAAATCCACCACCCTGCGTATGATCGCCGGTCTGGAGGAGATCTCCGACGGTACGATCGAGATCGACGGCGAGGTCGTCAACGATCTGCAGCCAAAGGACCGGAACATCGCCATGGTTTTCCAGAACTACGCGCTCTATCCCCACATGACGGTTTACGAAAACATCGCCTTCTCTCTGCGCCTGCAGAAGGTTCCGGAGGATGAGATCTACGACCGCGTGACCCGCGCCGCCGAGATCCTTGGCATCACCGATTACCTGATGCGCAAGCCCCGCGCGCTATCCGGCGGTCAGCGGCAGCGCGTCGCCATCGGGCGCGCCATGGTGCGAGACTCCAAGGTGTTCCTGATGGACGAGCCGCTGTCGAATCTGGACGCCAAGCTGCGCAACCAGATGCGCGCCGAGATCATTCTCCTGCGGCAGAAGCTGGATACCACCTTCGTCTACGTCACCCACGACCAGACCGAGGCGATGACGCTCGGCGACCGGATCGTCATCATGAAGGACGGCTACATCCAGCAGGTGGGTACGCCCACCGAGGTCTTTGAGATGCCGAAGAATCTGTTTGTGGCGGGCTTCATCGGCGCGCCGCAGATGAACTTCATCGAGACCGAGCTGACCGTGGAAAACGGCAGTTACTATGTCAAGCCGTTTGGCGTGAAGCTCCCGGTGGACGGCGAGAAGGGCACCGCGCTGAAAGCAAAGCAGGCGAAGACCGGACGCATCACACTCGGCGTCCGCCCGGAACACATTACGCTGACGCAAGCCGGCGCGAACGCGATCCCCTGCACGCTGGAGGTCAACGAGATGATGGGCTCGGAGCTTCATCTGCATGTGTATACCGAGGACGGGACCCGTCTGGTGGTGCGCGTGCCGACCGTCAGTCTGGACGCGGAGACCCGCAAGGGGCTGGTGGCAGGCGCGAAGGTCCATATTACGTTCGAGGGGAAGGTCATGCACTTCTTTGACCCCGAGAGCACCGAAAACCTGCTGAACTGAGCATAAAAATGAGGAAGGGCGTTGCCCTTCCTCTTTTTTATGTTTTCTGCAGCGTCCTGCGCAGGCGTTCGACCATGATCGCCGTCTCCTCCCGCGTGGCGTAGCCGCGCGGGCGCGTGCCGTCCGTGATGCCGTGCGCTACCGCGCTGCGCAGCTCCGCCTCCGCCCACGGACTGACAGCCGTGTCCGCGCCGGTTAGCGCTGCTTTGATCCGTTCGTCGATCAGCCGCTCCAAGGCTTCCGCAGTCATATCGCCCACTCCCATCAACAGGTTTACATAATATCGAAAATCCTCCATCGTTTTTCCGAATTTCGGGAACCAATGCCCCACGTTGCCGTGATTGCTGGCGATGCCGCGCCGATATCCCTCCGCGTGGTCGATCACGACCCCGTCGCGCAGTGGATCGAGCCGGTACTGCCTGCACAGGTATGCAGTCAGCTCCGCCGCCTCGCGGTAGACCGCCTCATAATACTGCCGATCGTTCAGACCGTCTTCACAGATTTCAAAGGAGATGTGCGTATTGTTCGCCGCACCGCCAGCGTGCCAGCCGCGGTGCGCCCACGGCAGTACCTGATAGGTCGCGATCGAGCCGTCCTGCTTTTTGCCGATGAAAGCGTGCACGCACACGTCAAGTCCGGGGCGATTCCAGTCGTTGCCGTTGGGATTCTTCCCCAGCAGCCCGTCATCCGGCTGGACGTAACGTTTCAGCCACGGGTCGTTCGCGCCGGTCGAATGGACCATCACGCCCTTCGGCGAGATCTTTTCTCCCCGCAGATAGCAGTCGCTTTTCGTAAAGAAACAAGTATGCAGCTCCATAGCCGACTCCTTTCGGAACAGACTATGCAGCTGCATCTGTTTTTATGCTATGTACCGGAAAACTCCTTGCAGTACGGGCGCAGCGGGCAGTCGCCGCATTTGGGACTGCGCGCCGTGCAGGTATCGCGTCCGAACAGGACGATCCGGTGGCAGAAGGCGGAGCTTTCCTCCGGCGGCAGGATGGCGCGAAGCTGCGTCTCGACCTTTTCCGGCTCTTTTCCGCGCGCCAGACCGAGCCGGTTTGCGATTCGGATACAGTGTGTGTCGCAGACGACAGCGGGCTGCCCGTAGATATCGCCGAGCAGGAGATTTGCGGTCTTCCTGCCTACGCCGGGGAGCTTCAGCAATTCCTCCATGGAGTCCGGGACCTTGCGGTCGTATTTGTCGCGGAGCATCTGGCACGCCAGCACGATATCGCGCGCCTTGTGCTTAAAAAAGCCACAGGAGTGGACGAGCGTCTCCACCTCCGCCACATCCGCGTCCGCGAAGCTGTCGAGGGTGGGGAAGCGTTCGAACAGCGCGGGCGTGACGAGGTTGACCCGTGCGTCGGTGCACTGCGCCGAAAGCCGCACCGCGATCATCAGCTCGTAGTCCTTGTCGTACTGCAGGGCGCACAGCGCGTCCGGATATTGCTCTTTCAGGATGGAAATAATCGCGTCGATCTGCTGCATGATAACACCGCCTTTTCGACCATTATATCATAAATTCGCGCAAAGCGTTGCCTTTTTTCTCTCGCTGCGCTATAATTTTTGCGGGTGATCGTATGAATCGGAACGATTTGGGCGCATGGAGCGAGCTCCTTGCAGAGCAGGATACTTTACTGTCAAAACTGGAAGAACGGCTGCTTCTTGCGCGAAAAGCGGCGGAGATTTATCCGCCCGAGGGGTCGGAGCTGACCGCACTGCGGCTGACGCAGCCGAACGCCGTCCGCGCGGTGATCCTGGGGCAGGACCCCTACCACGAGCCGGGGCAGGCGTTCGGTCTGGCGTTCGCGGTCAAAGCGGGCGTTCCGCTGCCTCCGTCGCTGCGGAATATCTATACAGAATTGCAGTCCGATCTCGGCATCGCGCCGCCGAACCACGGCGATCTGACGGCGTGGGCGGAGCGCGGCGTGCTGCTGCTCAACACTGTTTTGACCGTGGAAAAGGGCAAGGCGAACAGCCACGCCGCATGGGGCTGGCAAAGGCTGACCGACGCGGTGATCGCTGCGACGAACCGCCTGCCGCAGCCGGTCGCCTTCGTCCTCTGGGGGGCGCAGGCGCAGAAAAAGGCGGCGCTGATTGACAGCGCCGCGCCGCGTCTGATCGTATCCTCACCGCATCCGAGTCCCTTGTCGTCCTACCGCGGCTTTTTCGGAAGCAAGCCGTTCTCGCAGATCAACCGCTTTCTCACGGAAAACGGCGAAGCGCCGATCGACTGGAGCATAAGGATCTGAATCAGGCAAAGCGGGCGCCCAATGGGCGCCCGAAAAACAGGTATGCTATTCCACGTCGTCCGCGTGGGGCAGATTCCAATGATAATGCGCCGCAAGGAGCCGGATGATCAGCACGAGCAGCATGCCGAACAGCATAGCCGCATAAAGCGGCAGAAGCTTCCGCAGCAGCGCGCAGGCAAATGCGCCGATCAGAGAGGCGCAGGCATAGACGTATTTGACCAGAATGAACGGCATATTGCCCGCCAGCACGTCACGGATCACGCCGCCGCCCACGCCCGTGAGCACGCCGACAAAGATCAGCAGGAAGGCGCTGTGATGAACCGTGAACGTCAGCGCGTTCCATATTCCCATGACTGTGAAAACGCCGAGACCGATCGAGTCCATGATCAGCAGGACGACGTCGAACAGCCGCTGATTGTGCATCAGGCGGTGGCGCAGCCACGGGATAAAGAGCAAAACGGACGTCGCGATCGCGACGACGGCACAAAGCGGGTCGCGGAAAGCGAGCGGCGGAGTGATGCCGAGAATCAGATCGCGCAGGATGCCGCCGCCGACGGCAGTGATGACGCCGAGGATGATCACGCCGAGAAGATCCATGCGCTTCTTCATGGCGATCAGCGCGCCGGACGCGGCGAATGCAATCGTGCCGATCAGTTCCAAAAGTGTTGCAAATGTTTCCATATCCATATCCCTCAAAAAATGCACATCCGATCGGATGTGCATTTGCTATTTTTCGTTATCCGGCAGTGCGCGTCTTTGCGCTGCGGGGCGTTTCGATGCGCTTGATCGTCGCGCCGAGACCCTGCAGCTTGGAGATCAGCGCTTCGTAGCCGCGCTCGATATACTCCGCTTCTTCGATCACGGTCGTGCCGTCAGCGGCAAGACCGGCGATAACCATCGCCGCGCCGGCGCGCAGGTCGCAGGCATGAACGGTGCAGCCGTGAAGCTGATCGACGCCCGTGATGATCGCGATCTTCGTATCGACCTTGATCGCCGCGCCCATGCGGTTGAGCTCAGCGCAGTAGCCGAAGCGCGTGTCGTAAATGCTCTCGCGGATCGTGCTCACGCCGGAAGCCAGAGACATACAGACCGCGATCTGCGGCTGCATATCGGTCGGGAAGCCGGGGTAGGGCAGGGTCTTCACGTTCGCGCGGCGCAGGGGAGTGCCTTCGCGCTGGACGCGGATGGCGTCGTCATACTCCGTGACTTTCGCGCCCATTTCGCGCAGCTTCGCGCTGATGGTGTCCATGTGCTTCGGAATGACGTTCTGCACGAGGACGTTGCCGCCCGCTGCCGCGGCAGCCGCCATATAGGTGCCGGCCTCGATCTGGTCGGGAATGATCGAATACGAGCCGCCGCGCAGTCCCTTGACGCCGCGGATCTTGATGACGTCGGTGCCGGCGCCGGAGATCTTCGCGCCCATCGCGTTGAGGAAGTTCGCCATATCGACGATGTGCGGCTCCTTCGCCGCGTTTTCGATGATGGTCGTGCCGCCCGCAAGGGTCGCGCCGATCATGATGTTCATCGTCGCGCCGACCGAGACGACGTCCAGGTTGACGCGCCCGCCGGTCAGACCCGCTTCGCCCGCGCGCGCGCAGACGTAACCGTTCTGCAGTTCGATCTCCGCGCCGATCGTCTCAAAGCCCTTGATATGCTGATCAATCGGACGGGGTCCGAAATTGCAGCCGCCGGGCAGGGCGACCTTCGCGTGGCCGAAGCGTCCGAGCTGCGCGCCGATCAGGTAGTAAGAGGCGCGGATGCGGCGTACCAGCGCGTCCGACGCTTCGCTTTCGCGGACGTTGCGGCAGCAGATCTCGATCGTGTTCGGGCTCAGGCGGCGAATCTCCGCCCCCATGCTGTCGAGGATCTCGAGCAGCAGGCGAACGTCTGAAATATCTGGTACGTTTTCAATGCGGCAGGTGCCGTTGACCAGCAGAGTCGCCGGCAGGATAGCAACAGCAGCGTTTTTCGCGCCGCTGATCGTTACGGTTCCGTTCAGCGGTTTCCCGCCTTCAATCACATATTGCGTCATATCATAATCCTCTCATAATAGGAGTATCTCCTATATGCGAAAGTTTAGTAATCCAAAAAAAGGCAGGCTAAGTATAGCACACAGAGCCGCGATTGTAAAGAGAAAAATAACAAAATGATTACGACTTCATACAGATTTAATACTTTCTTATAATCTGCGCAAACCCTTTGGATAATGGTTCTTCAGAACGCCGTCCGCGCCCTTCGCCCAGCCGAGCGGATGACCGTCTGCGCAGACGAGCGCCCAGCCGTTCAGCGGGGCGAAAAGGGTCTGCCCGTGCAAATATGCGTCGATTTCCGCGCCGTCAGCGGGAAAATCCACTTTTGCGGGGAAGTCCTTGAGCGCAAGTGCGAGAGCGTGAGCGGGTACGAATCGTCCCTTGCGCACCTCGCCGAGCTCCAATCCTGCGCGCAGGACGCGAAGTCCACGAAGATCGGATAAGCCATCCGGCGCGAGATAGACGGTTTCACCGAACGAAACGGCGGCTCCTGTGATCGGGAGCCTGTTTTCTGCGATAAAGTCCCGGACGCAGTCCGGCAGCGTCCCGGTTTTCTGCAGTGCGCCGGCCGTCCGCGCTTCCTCGCCGCGGCGGCGCAGCACGGCGGCGAAATGCCCCTCTCCGCGCAGCTTGTGCGGCCATAGGCGGAACGTGCGTTCCACGCCCTCCGCCGGCGCGTTGATCCACTCCGGATGACCGTGCTCGAACCACGGCGCGTCGAGCTCTTCCGTGAAAAAGTCCGAATGAGCGCGCAGGAAGCGGCTGATCACCCCCTCGTTTTCCTCCGGGGCGAAGGTGCAGGTCGAATAGACCAGCCGCCCGCCGGGGCGAAGCATGCTTGCTGCGGAATTGAGAATCTCGCTCTGCCGGTCTGCGCACATCGCCACGGTATCCTCGCTCCAGTCCGCCACTGCCGCATCCTCCTTGCGGAACATGCCTTCTCCGGAGCAGGGCGCGTCTACGAGAATGCGGTCGAAGAAGCACGGGAAGCGTTCGGCGAGCTTCGCCGGATGCTCGTTCAGGACAAGCGCGTTCGTCACGCCGAGCCGCTCGATATTGGAGGATAAGTTCTTCGCCCGCTTCGGATGGATCTCGTTGCAGACCAAAAGCCCCCGTCCCTCCATCGCGGCGGCAAGCTGCGTCGTTTTGCCGCCCGGCGCTGCGCAAAGATCAAGCACGATCTCGCCCGGCTGCGCGTCCAAGAGACGCGCCGGCGCCATCGCGCTCGGCTCCTGCAGGTAGTACAGTCCCGCGTCGTGATACGGGTGCAGACCGGGACGCACGTCCGGCAGCAGATAATAGCCGTTCGGCTCCCACGGGACGCTGTCTTCGCAGAACGGCAGCTTGACCCCGCCCTTGCGCGGATTGAGCCGCAGTCCCGTGTTGCGCGGTCTGTCGTAGGACGCCAGAAAAGCGTCGTAATCCTCGCCCAGCAGTCGCTTCATTCGCTCTAAAAAAGCAGCAGGCAGCATAGCGTTCCCTCCGGTTACAGTCATATCGGCAATTATTATACCGCACGATCGGCAAAAAAGAAAGTGCCGTTCCCGCCTCTTGCGGCACGAACGGCGGTTTTTTACAAAAAGCAAAAAAAGATGTTGACAAACACGGATACGATTGATATAATACGCTTGCTGTCGAGCCGAGGGGTTCTGAATCAGCGACCGTGCCGGTATAGCTCAGTTGGTAGAGCAGCTGATTTGTAATCAGCAGGTCGGGGGTTCGAGTCCGTCTACCGGCTCCACGCAATTTCATATAGTTTATGTGGTATATGGGGGAATTCCCGAGTGGCCAAAGGGGGCAGACTGTAAATCTGTTAGCAGTGCTTTCGGTGGTTCGAATCCACCTTCCCCCACCAATCCCGAAGCTGAAATGCTTCGGGATTTTTCTTGTTTTGCGGGCAAAACGGGTATTTTTTAGCCAATTATGTTAGGCGTTTTCTTGACCCTTAACGCAGTACCCGTTAAAGTACCCGTTAATGGCTGTCACGGAGTAGAGCAGATGACTTTGATTGGAACAATTGTCACGCGCTCGCGGTCATTGCACCTTCCCTTACGGAGCGAATGAAAGCATCCATCCGGTTGGCGCTTTCCCGCTTCATTCCCATCGTCGCGTGGGCGTAGGTGGAAAGGGTAAAGGCAGCTGTCGCGTGACCGAGATTCTCCTGCACCGTCTTGATGTCGTCGCCTGCCTGCAGGCTGTTGATCGAAAACGTGTGCCGCAGATCGTGGAATCGGAGTTCCGGCATCCCGAGACTGCTCACGATGCGCTTGAAGTTCATCCAAAGAGTCTTGTTGTTGATATACCGTCCGAGCTGCGTCGTGAATACAAGATTCTCGTAGTTGTCCCAAGCGCATCCTGCTGCGTCCGCCCACGCCTGCTGCCGCCGCTGTTGCTCTCGCAGTGCGTCCATCACGGCGGTTGCTGCGGTCAAGGAGCGCGGCCTGCTGTTTTTGAGCGGGGAGAAGTGGTAATCTTTTTCGCCCTTCGCGCGGTGGTGCTGCTTGTTGATCAGAAGCGTTCCTTTCTCAAAGTCAACGCAATCCCAGGTCAGACCGAGCAACTCTCCCTGACGCAGGCCCGTGAACAGCGCAACGAACAACGGCAATTCATACTCGTCTCCTTCAATGGCGCGGAGGAATACGCTCACATCGTTTGCGTCCATAATCCGAAGTTCTTCTTTCTCCACCTTCGGAAGCGTTGTTCCCTCTGACGGATTGATGCGGAGATAGCCGTTGATCTTTGCTTGCTCCAACGCGCCGTGCAGCGCGCCATGGACGTTTTTCACCGTCTTTGGAGAAAGCCCGCGTTCGGTGATCAGGCTGTTATAGAGATGCTGGATCTGATGCGTCGTTAGCTTGTTCAGCCGAAGCTTGCCAAGCGCCGGTTTCAGATGGATGCTGATGTGCATTTCGTAGCTGGCCCTCGTCTCCTGCCGAAGATTGATCTTGTATTCCTTCAGCCAGGTGTCCAGCCACTCTCCGACGGTAATCGACGTCGGCTCGATATACGTACCCTCCTGAATGTCCGTCAAGGTTTTGTTCAGCTTCTCACGGACTTCGCGCTTTGTTTTTGCGTATACAGACCGCATGATTTGCCTACCCGTTTCCGGGTGATAGCCGACAGTATAGCGGCCTTCCCATTTGCCGTCAGCTCTCTGTCTGATTGTGCCGCTTCCAGCGTCGCGGCGTTTTTTTGCTGGCATAGTACCTCTCTTTCTGTAGAACTGAAATGTTCTTGCCAGTCCATTTCAGTTTACATAATATTCCTTGTTTTGCTGGATTGCAAGAGAAATCTCTCCGGTGTTTTTCACAAAGTTTTCTCGTGCTTTTGTGCTGTTTGACTATCTGCCGCCGGGTTCCGCACGGTAATGGCGGTTGCGGTGGTCCTGACGGCTGACGGCGGCTTCGGCGGCCTCTCGCTCTTTGACGGTCTGCAGCACGTCCTCCATCACGACCGGACCGAGTTCGCATTTCACCAGCGCATATTCCCGCAGTTCGGATTTCATTTCTTCATTTTCTGCGTACGCGGTCTCCCATCGCCGTTTCAGAATATCACGGTCACGGGCGGCGGTCTCAAACTTCTTCTGCCAGTCTTTGACCTTGGCGCGCAGTTCCTGCACCGTGTGCCAGAGCGACAGCGCGACTTTCCACAGCTTTTGGATGATCGGCTTGGCTTTCTTCTCGCGGTAGTGGCTTGCGTATTCCATCGGCGTCGTTTTGGGAATCAGGTCTTCCGGCCTACCTAGATGATCCGCGACGAATTTCTCCGCGTCCTCGACCTGCGGCGTCAGCTGCTCCAGACGTTTCTGCTTCTGCTCGATCTCTTTCTCGACGGCGTACTTTTCTTTCCGTACTTGAGAAAACTCCGATGATTCTTCTCTGACTTTTTCGTGGATCATTTCAAGACGGCGTTCTTCTCGATCGACTTTGAATTGCGTCACGGTCAGGTGTTCCTCGCTGCTGCCGCGCTCGCCGCGTTCCACGTCGGGGTAGCCGGCAGCGACCATGTGATTGTAGAAGTCGTCTTGCAGAACGGAATACGAATGATGCAGGATGAGCTTGCCGTTTTTATCGAGCAGCGGCTTGCCGTACTTGTCCTGCGCCGGTTTCGATTCCCACTTCTTCGAGCGACTGACCTGCGGGATGATCTCCTTTACGGTGCCGACCAAAGACGGGTCCTTGCAGCGCTTCGACCAAAGCTTTTTCTTCTCCACTACCGGCACATAGACGACGTGCATGTGATAGTGAAAGACGTCCTGCCCCAACGCGTCGGACATCGCACGGTTTCGCTCGTCAGCGTGCATCACTGCGGAGAGGATATACTTTTCACCGCCGACAATTTCGATCGCGGCCTGGTAGGCGTCGGCATAAAACTGTTTCGCGAATTCATACCCGCCGTGATTGAAAAAGTATGCGGAGTTGACGTCGAAGATCAATTCGCACATCTTCGTTGAGCCGGGTTTCAGCCCCCAGGTCGAGATCACTTTCTGATCTTCCAGCGCGGAGAAAGTTTCCTCATACGTGCCGACCGGCGATTTGAAATGCACGTTCATCGGCGTCCGTTCGGGAACGATATCCGGATTGGAATACGACTCTTTCTTCCTCTCATTGTGAGCGTATGCGCTCTGGGGCGTGGCTTTTTTATCTGCCTTGAGATCGCGGTTGCGGACGAACGTGTGATTGGCTCCGTCGTTGCGGGCCATAGGCATCACCTCCTTTGATTTGGAATGGAAAGGCCCCGGAGAAGCACTTTTGCGAAAGTGTATTAACCCACTATGGTACTTTCATCCTTCGGCTGCAAAGTACCGTGGGCTCTGCGAGGCGGATGCGGCTGCTGCGGCAGCCTGCGCCGAGGATATGAAGTCGTTTTCGCTCCATATCCCCGGCGCGGGCAGCTTCAATTGTTCGCTGCCCTGTGCCGAAAAACCGCACCGTGGTCTTTCGGCAATCCTCCCTCGGAAGCCGTCGCTTCCCTCGTCCGGGCGAGAGACGTCAGGACGAAAAAGTTTCGGGAGGCTGGGGGGGGTGTGCGCGTTGAAAGAGTTATCATAATCTTTCGCGGCGGCAAAAAGAAAAGCGACTGTTCCGCACCTGCGTCGGCAGGCGATTCCGGAACGGTCGTTTCTTATTTCACGCTATTGAGAGCGTCCGTGTTTTGCTCCATCCACGCAAGCAATTTGTCTTTCGCGACCAGCAGACGGGACGCGACGTGCAGCGTCGGAAAGTCTGCCCGATGCAAAAGCTGATACGCACCTGCGCGAGAGATGCCCAGAAATTCTTTCAGCTCCTTCACGCTGAGAACAACGGGAAGTTCATCGAAGTTTTTGTACATGGGGTTCTCCTTTCGTAAGATTTGGTCTGCCTCATTCGCGGCACAGCAGACCATTCGCTGTGGCGCATTGGCTGTTTCACCTCCTGTTTGTTATGTAAAACTTCTCGCGCAAGCGCTTTGCAGTCCGATTTTTCGGACTCGCAATGTAGTATGATTATGGCATCAAGGTAAGGAGGAACCTCGACTGCCTCTGCCAATGGGAAAACTGGAACCGATTTTCGGAACTGTTTTCAGAAAAAACTTCATTTTTTTGATAAAATTCTTCTACTGCGGGAAAGGAGTGGGTGGCTTTGGAGGAATATGAAGAATGGGAAACCGAAACGGAGGACGATGCGTCCGATCTCGATCTCTTTTCCACTGATACGCTCGACGATGCGTCGGAAAACGATCTTTGGGATGACGCAGAGCCGGATGACACGCCGGAGCCGGATGCCGGAGAAAAAGACGTATTTGAAATCGAACCGGACGAGGTCGAAGCGTCTCTCGATCTGTATGGAGAAACGGATGACGGCGATGACGATGTACTGCTGATTGGCTCTCTGAAAAAGCATCCGATCTATCAAACGCTCCTGGAACAGAACAAGACGTCTGCCAAGCGTCAGCTGATCCGCGAGCTGAAAGAGGACGCCTTGGCGCGGATTGAATTCGCGGCGCGATCTCTGCGGGATTATGAGCAGATTCTTCTTTTCTGGGACAAAAGAGACGACGCCGCTGCCCGACGGCAGCGACTGCATGAGAACAACCGGGGCGACGTGCTGTTGGAATGGAACAGCCGTGTTTACGCCGCCAGCGGGATCGACTTGACCTTCCCGGCGTGGATGAACGAGCCAATGATCTCGCAGCTCCGCCGAGGGCAATTTCTGGATTGCCTGTTCGACTGCCCGTATGAAATGCACGACCTGACCGCGAAGGAATATCTCCGCAGACCGATTATGGAGCTGAAAGAGGAACACAAGGAGATCCTGCATTTTCTCTATCTTCGGCTGTACGATCCGCAGCGGCTCGCGGTCCTGCGCGGACAGTCTGCACGTAATGTCCGAAAGGTGCGGGACGTTGTACTGCGGAAGGTTCGCAGAAATGTTTACGCCGCTCTGCTGAAACAGCAAGCAGCAGGAAGAATTCTGACGCCGAGGGAGCGAGCGTTTCTCGAAGAATTCACGCCGGATGGCGTGAGAAGAAAGGATGGTGACGACTGTGCGTGATCTGTTTGCCAATACGAGCGCGCATTGGGGCAAGTATTCCGAATACGAATGGAAGACCGCGCCAGACGGGAACTGCTATCTATTACCCGCAGATAAAGCAGAACCCAGCGTATATGATCCGATGCAGGACCCACATACGCTGGTGATCGACGCGTTGGAGGTCGGTATGATGCTGTTCCAGCGCGAGCCGGAGTCAAAGATCAAAGAGGCGATCCGATCGTTTGCAGAGAAGTACGGCATGCTCGGCATTATGACCGCGCTGCCGACAACGGCGGATATCATCGAATACGAAAAGGTCTATCTGCCGAAGAATCCGTTTCTGCGGAATGAAACGATGGAAACGAAGGACTATATCGGTCTGTTTTTCCCGTTCATTCAGCCAGATTTCAGCAAGAAAGGCGTGGAGTCCGTCTGGCGGACGGAGGACAAGCACGAGATCGCATTCGCGATGACCTTCCGGCAGGAGCCGCAGGCGATGGCGATGAGCTTGATGCGAAACTACGGCGAGCGATACGACTGGCTATGCAAGCTGTTTAAGGATTGGGTCGCACTTGCGATTACAACGCAGTTTTACGTGGACGATAAAGAACGGAAAGACCCTGATACCGTCGCGCTCTACCGAAAGAGCATTGCCGCCTTCGACGGCAACGCGCCGACATATCGCATCGAACTGCGGGACAAACCCACGCTCGTCTGGGACTTCCATTCTCTGCTGCTGGACATCCGTTTCCTGCTCTGCCTGCTTCTGACAGACGATCAGACCCCGCTGCGCCTGTGCAAGAACTGCCTCAAGCCGTTTATCGCCGCTGAAACGGAAAGAGAATACTGCTCTGATGCGTGCAGGAATAATAATTCGGAATAAAAAAGTAGAATCAGTCGGCATAATGTATTGCAATTTGCAAAACAATGTAGTACAATATGGGTGAAAGGTGGTGCGATTATGAAAGACGCAACTGTCAGCGCACGTGTGGAATACGGAGTGAAAACCGAGGCGGAGGATATCCTGCAAAAGCTCGGCATCCCGGTTTCTGTTGTGATCAATTCTCTGTATCGGCAGATCATCTTCCGCAACGGGGTTCCGTTTTCCCTGACCGTCCCTACTCAGCCGAAGACGATGGACACGCTGACCGACGCAGAGCTGAATGCCAAGCTGCAGCACAGTTATGAGCAGGCGGCAGCAGGGCAAGGTCGTCCCTTCACCGAGGTCTTCGACGAGCTAGAGAAAGGGCTGAATTGATGGACGAATACGAGATCATCATAACGCCCGACGCCTCGGAAGATCTGTGGGAGCTGCGAAACTATATTGCAGACGTCCTGCTCTCGCCGGAGACAGCTTTGAAATACGTCCGCACTGTTCGGCAGGAGATCGCCGGCCTCGCTCAGTTCCCTGCCCGCTTCAAGCCAATGGACGAGGAGTCTTGGCATTCCCGCGGTGTCAGAAAACTGCTTGCAAAGAATTTCTATGTATACTACTGGATCGATGAGCCGAGAAAGCGCGTCTATGTGATGAACGTGATCTATGCCCGCCGCGATCAGTTCCAGGCGTTGGCACAAAAGAACTGAAGGGATTACAACACTAAAGCATGATTATTGCTTTATGCCAATCAAATTATCGCGAAAAACGAAATGACGGAAGCACAGTTCCTGTGTTGCCGGCATCCGCTACACCCTGCCGGAGGACAACAGTCAGATCTTCGCCTCCAAGTATTTCACCTACCTGCCCACCGAAGAAGAGCTCAAACGCGAGCTGCGGCTGGATGAATTCAACCCGTTGGAAACAGACTAGAAAGACAACACTAGGATATTGCGGATAAAACCCCAAATAGCAAATGACGGAAGCACGTTTTTGTGCCTCCGTCATTCTTTTTCTATTTCCACAATCTCATTCGGCGTGCAATCCAGAATCCGGCATAGCCGACTGAGCGTAATCATGGTGATGTTCCGTCCTTTTTTCAGAGAGTCCAGCGTCCGGTTGTCAATGCCGCCCTTGAGCAGCTGATACTGCGTCACGCCCTTCTCTGTCATTGTTCTCCATAAGGGCTCATAGTTGAACATTGAACTCACCACCATTGCTAAACTACTGCAATTATATGGTGATTTCCGAAAAATACATATTGTGATTATCGTCACAATATGGTATGATGGTGATACAACAAAAGAGGAGGCCACGCCTATGGAAAAAGATTATTTCATCGACACCCTATTCGACCTAATCAACGAGAGTGACGCACTGGAAGCAGATTTACAGGATGTTCATGCTGACCGTGATGGTCTCACAGTTGCCATGAAAGATGGCTCTGTGTTTATTCTAACCTTGACGGGGTAATTCGACTTTGACAGGATAATTCAACGAAAAAGTATTGCATTTCCTATATTTGTTTGATAAAATGATTTTGCGACGTAACTTCATATTTCCTTCCCTTGGAGGATGTGTTTTTGCTTTGGTAAAAACGCATGCTCATTTTCGGCATCCTCTAAAGGGATCGTTTGAAGTTGCGTCGCAGCAATGGAGCTGTGCGTTTTTCGTGCGCAGCCTCCAAAAAAGCTGCGCACTTTTTATGTTTCGGCAATTGTGTATTTAGAAAAAGAAATGAAAAGGGGCTATGCATATGAAAAAGCGAATGTTATCTGTACTATTAGCCTTTGCACTGCTGTGTACCATGCTGCCGCAACTTGCCTTCTTTGCCAACGCAACGTTCTATTCTGGCTCTTGCGGTGCACAAGGCGACAATTTGACGTGGACGCTGGACACCGAAACCGGGTTGCTAACCATTGAAGGAAGCGGTGGGATGGCGGATTGGAATCCTATCAATCCTCTCCCTCCATGGTACTATTCTAGAAGCTTGATTAAAAGTATTTCTATTAGTAATGATACGTTTAACATTGGTTCCTATGCGTTTTATGAATGTGTTAATTTGTCAAGTGCTGTCCTTCCAGATAGTATTACTAGCATAGGTAGCAGCGCATTTGGCAGCTGCAGCAATTTGACAAATATTACCGTTCCCGCGGGGGTTAAGGTTATCGGGAGGAATGCATTTTCTTCCTGTTCAAGCTTAACATCTGTTTTCATCCCCAATAGCGTAACTACTATTGGTAGTAGTGCTTTTTCATATTGCACCGAACTAAAAAAAGTTACAATTCCAGCAAGTGTCAACAATGTTGCAGAGTGGTCAGGTGTTTTCGGCATGTTTTATGGATGTGTCAACTTAGGTGCTATTATTGTTGATGCGGATAATCCATGTTATAGTAGCGACTCTTGTGGTGTAGTGTTTAATAAAAATAGGACTGAGCTATTATGTTGCCCTCCTGGATATAAAGGTGCATACTCCGTACCAAACAGTGTGTTAAACATTGAAGAGTGTGCATTTTACGATTGTAATGATCTGACTGAAATTGTAATTGGTTCTGGTGTATCAGAGATTGGTAATAATGCGTTTAACGGCTGCGTTGCCCTGGTTCAAGTAATTGTTCCTGATAATGTAAAAACAATTGGATACGGTGCTTTTCAAAATTGCACTGGTTTGCAAACTGTATCTCTTTCAGACGGCATAACATACATTGATGCCTCAACTTTCAGAAACTGTTCCAGTTTAACAAAGGTTTCGATAGAAAATTCGGTTTTGCAAATTGGTGAAGAGGCCTTTGAAGGCTGTACAAATTTAGTGGATATTATAATTCCCGATGGCCTTAGAATTCTCGGTTCATTATCGTTTAGAAGTTGCAGCGCTTTGACTGATGTAACTATTCCCGATAGCGTTACCCAAATAAATAGTAATGCTTTTGCCTACTGTAATAATCTAACTAACATTGTAATACTAAACCCTAGTTGCCTAATAAAGGGCGGAAATAGCACTCTTGGTGTGCCTGGAACCACAACAATCTTCGGCTATTCGGATTCTACTGCACAGACATACGCAGAAGAATACGGGTATACCTTTGCCGCGTTAGATGGTGAGCCATCCGGCGATCCGATTTTGTCCGACGAAATCACGCATTTGATTTTTTCCGACCTTGCTTACCGTCACATTAACAGCAAATATGTGGGAAGGACTGTGTCGGAGTGGCAGGCAGATATTACACAGGAAATCGACGAGGAGGCTGAAAAGCTGAGCACAGACCCCAATTATGAGCCGAAGCTGGATCACAACAGTTTCAACGAACTCAACGGTCAATTATACGATTCTGATTCTTTGCGGGTCATTGACGTCTTAGGCATGGTGGGAGATTGGGTAATCAAGGAAGTGATTCACGGCGACAACGGCTACGCAGCTGCAGTTTTTCAAAAGGGCAACGATATTATCATTGCATACCGAGGCTCTGAGGGAGATATCATTAAATCTGTACAAGATGGTGAGGATTGGTCCGTTGACCTGGGATTTGCGCTGTTTGATTATCTGGATGAAGGGCAGTTTCGGGATGCGCTTGAAACGTATTACAAGTATGCTGACCAAGGAAACGTAACACTGACCGGACATTCGCTGGGCGGCGCATTGGTTACTTATGTTTCGATTGTGACTGGCGCAGAGGGCTATTCCTTTGATGGTGCGGCTGGACATGTTGTGGATCTGACCTATTTGTTCGAGCCTCTGAGAATTGATTTCTCATCTAAAAATAATATGACGTTCGCAAATTACACAGACCCGCCTGGCGCAAGCACCCTCGGAGCGGATTTGATTCAGCATACGAACGCAGATCTGTTTCCCGGCGTGTGCTATAAAACAAATCCGAATGCGGCAAAAAACGGCTATCCAGAATTTTTCTGGACGCATCAACGGTTTTCTAATACAAAGCTGAGCGAAGATGGGAAAGCGATCGAGTTTATGCCGGTTGCTGAAACGCATTCACCGAAGGCGAAATGGTATGCATCTGTGGATTATGAATATCTTGGCATTCTTGAGGGTGCCGCTGTCGGAGCCCTTGGCGGACTTCCATCTGGTCTGGCAGGAGGTGTTATCGGTGCAGGTGTAGGTAGGTTGGTCAAAAAAGGCAACGTGATCCTTGGCGACACTGGAGATGACAACCTCTCTGTACTCAGTTTTATCAGCAATCCCCTCGACTATACCGCAGTGGTAACAAGAAATGTTATATATGGCGGAGATGGAAAAGATGTCCTTTACGGCGCGGCAGGCTCAGATGTCCTCGCCCCCGGCGAATTAAAGGGAGACTTGCTTTGCGGCGGCTTGGGCAACGACGATTATATACTTGATTGCAAAAACGGAGGAGAAGTATACATTTCAGATTCCAGCGGCAGCGATAGAATTATTCTAAACGGCGTTGATACGGTATATTCTTTTGAAAACGAGGGCTCAACTGCGGATGGAAAGTGGGAGATTTATTGTGCGAATAGCGTCCTAAGAATCTATGTCCAGAAAACGATATTTAGCCATAAATTCTCTATCATAGATGTTTCAGGAGCATCGTATGGGACTGTTGACTCTAAGCGCATCACTACTCGCAGAGGAGAGCCCGAGGCAGAGGCAGATAAGGAAAGCAAAGAAATACTTGTACTGGGCGACGCGCAGATTGTGATTTATGATGAAAGCCGCACTGTGGTTTCAGAGATATCAACCAGTGACTATGGTTTGCGTAGCGAGGAATATGGGACTGTCTATGCAGCGAATGATGGTGAACAAAACTACCTTTCCGCAACCATCTATGAAAACTATTCAATTGAAGTCATTGGAGACAGCGTAGTAGACGTACTAATTGTCGGGACTGACAGCAACGGCAATGCGAAAAAAGCAACACAAGCAAAGGGTATTGATCTGCAGTGGGCTGATGCAGAAATTGACTCGGCAAAACAAACTGTTACGCAAAACGGAGTGTCAGCGGTCACATGTGTGACTGACAAGACCGTTGGTGTTTCCATTCGCCAAACCTTGCAGGAATTGAGTGTTGATGAAACAGCCACGCTGTCTGCAACAGCTTTCTTTGAAGATGGCTCGCAGAGTACGGATGTTTATTGGGTCAGCTCTGATGCAAGCGTAGTTCGTTGTGATTACGATGAGGGCGGAGAATGTATAATCTCTGCTGTTGAAGTCGGCAATGCAACGATATATGCGATTGCAAGTGATAGTGGTTGCTTTGCAAGCTGTGAGTTGCAGGTAAAATCAAACACATTGGTTCCCTGTGACGGCGGCGAAAATTGTCCGGGCAATGTGTTTACGGATATGCCCCCGAAAGGCAACTGGGCGCATGACGCAATCGACTGGGCGATTGTAAACAAGATTACCGCTGGTACGAGCACAACGACGTTCAGCCCCAATGCAGGCTGTACCCGCGCGCAGGTCGTGACCTTCCTCTGGAGAGCAGCAGGCAGCCCGGAGCCGGAGACTGAAAATAATCCGTTCTCAGATGTGAAAGCTGGAACATACTACTACAAGGCTGTTTTGTGGGCTGTTGAAAATAAAGTCACAGCAGGCACTTCCGCAACAACCTTCAGCCCGGATGCAACCTGTACCAGAGGACAGATCGTGACCTTCCTCTGGCGCTTCGAGGGCAGCCCCGCACCGAAGACAACGAACAATCCCTTTACGGACGTTAAGCCCGGCTCCTACTACGAAAAAGCAGTCCTCTGGGCCTCCGAAACCGGCGTCACTGCCGGCACCTCCGCTACCACCTTTAGCCCGGAGGACACTTGTACCAGAGCACAGGTTGTGACGTTCCTGTACCGGGATATGGAAAGCTAACCGACAGAATGGCATTCCCCCATATTCTTAACAACACTTAATATCATGCCGCAGCGGGCTATTCAACTCGCTGCGGCAGTTCTTATAAAAAATTGAAAAGCTGTTGCAAATTCGCGCAAATGATTGTCTATTATAGGTAGAAGATTATATTTGAACACATGTGGTCACGCGGTTGTGGCTCAAATCCAGCATCGCTTTGTATTCTTTAAAACATCCTAAGCTCAGATAATTGCTAAACGTGATCATACAATAGAAAGATGCTATAATAACCAAATACATACTTGCTTTTTCAACATATAATGGTAAAATATAAAGGGCACATTCGACATATTCTCTACAAATCGCAACAAATGCTTTCCAACAAACCAGTTGTCGTTTTTCAATAATACGCTAAGCATGAAGAGGGCCTCCTCGTTAGAGGAGACCCAAGTCATCAAGGAATTCAAGTACTGACAATTTTATGCCTGTAAGACAATGCCGTAATTCCATGCGTTTTTGCGTAACCCATGCCACAATCCTTATCCAGTTGATAAGTACCACGATTGCAAGAATGAGAAGCAGTATCAGACCTATCATCCGAGAATCCCAAAGTCTGTTAAGCGGTCAAAGCTCTTATTATATGAACTGTATGCTTGCAATTCCTCGCGGAACAATTCAAACGCAGCCAGTCCGAAAGGACTATTTGGATCACGCTCAACGATTCGTGAGTATGACTCCCAAAGCTTGTCCTGCGCAGATAGGGAAAGAGCGTGTCGAGCATCTTGCTTAGCTTGACCAATTGCTTCAGCAATCTTGACTTCAAGACAATGCATTTCACCTTTTGTGATGAGTTTGTTGCGCTTGCGTTTGCTAATCAGTTGGTTAGTAATGTCGTATACATTTTTTACGCCAGTTGTTGCGGCAGAAACAACTGTTACCAGTTCGGTTCCCATAGGATATATCTCCTTCCTCGCTAGTTGTAATATGCACGAGCTTGGAGACACCTGATCAAACTTCCTACGGTCGCCAGCACAACCGTGAAGACGGATCATTAGAAGCAGCCGTGCATGACCAAGTGCCATTGAAATGAGTATCCACCGGTGTGCTCACCTCCTTCTGGTGGGACGAGAAGTGTCGCTCTTTTGTGAGGTTTCCCCTTCGACTTTATTATACATAATTGCCTGTCAATTATCAAGGAAACAGGAAACTATTTGAAACCAGATAAGACTAATTAAAAATAATAAAAGACTACGGTAAATAATAAGTTGCAGAAGAGTGGGATGATGAATGGAATACGATAAAAAGGTGTTTCAAAATAATGTTTATTTTTTGAGGCATAAAAGCGGGCTGTCACAAGCAAGGTTTGGGGAGAAAATTGGAATATCTCAGCATTTAGTGTCTGTGTATGAGACCGGTGATAATCCTAATCCTACCATGGAAACGCTCGTTTCACTTTCAAGGTATGCAAACACTTCAATTGAAGCAATCCTAACGCTAAATCTAGAAGACAACGTTTTTAATTTTGGTACACGGCGAACCAGTGCGGGGGACTTCGAATATAGTCATTTTGAAGGTATGACCTATTATGTATATTACCTGCAAGAAAGACTACCTGTGCAGTTCTATCGTGGTTTCCTGTCTCTTGATGAAAAGTATGATAGAGAGCATTTGTTTTTACACGGAACAGTAACGACAGGGCATACATACGACTGCAAAATGGTTATCGAGGGGAATAATACTGTTTACTTATATGGTACAGAGATCAATTTGTCCCGTCGGTTTCATATTGGTTTGTACTATCCAGACTTTCGGGAAGAAATAAAATACAGAGCTGGTCTTGGAATCTTAACTAGGATTGATCGGCGAAAACACTTTGTCGGGATGAGGGTTGCGCTCTCGGTGGATGCCCTTGATATAGATGATGTTGAGATTAGCAATAGACTGAAGCAGTTCCTTACTGAAGGAGCGGGCAACGGTCAACTCAGTATCAATAGAGACAAGGACGATGAATTCCGAGAGTGGGTTCAACGACTGTACTGACTTTGTTAGCTAAAACTCCATCTGAATTTATTGTATTATGTGCTTAAACTGTAATCAACGAGGATAGTCTAAAGAATCAAAAAGATGGTAACACCCGTGGGAATGTGTTACCACCATTGGGTATTTATTTACTCACATATGATGCAGGGCACAACACCACAGCTTTTCCGTAGTTTTTTCATGGCACGGCACCATTAGGTATTTTGCCCACAAATCCTGTATTTCTACAGTCCCACATTGTTTCTTATCATACACCTCACTCTATGCAGTACCCTTCTGCATATCCAGCATTGGTTGTTAGGTAGGCACGGCTGCATGTCCGGCTTCATACGTCCTTTCCTAACAGCGAGAACTGTGCATTAAAAGTTTTGTCATTCGTAGACACCCCTTTCAGTAGCATCGCTATGATACTATACCGGTCAGATTATGTCAAGATAGATTACCAGCTAAGTTGTACTTCGCAGTGCAAAATGTTGTTTTTGTATTGGTGTTGGTTGGTTTTATTCTGCACAAAAACAAAAAGGAGGACGAAATAATGTCGTACGCCAGAGACAAGGAACACAGCGCAGAGTATCAAAAACTAAAATCGTTCGTCATCAAATGGGGCATCATTTTTTTAATCGTTTTAGTCGTTTTGGTAGCAATTAGTGTGTGGTATATTGCAAATCTTGCAAGTGAAATGTCAAAAATAGCCGATGTGGTTAATCAACAAGGACAAATTGAATTATCAATAAAGCGAAATAATTTGCTGAGTGCAGACTACTTAGCGATTGTCATTCCTATTATTGTCGCACTTGCAGGTTCCTTAATTGCTTTTCTTGGAATGAATCGTCTTAAAATGTTTGACGAACGTATTGACAAGATTCGAACTGATATGTTATCAGAAATCGATAGTCGTGTTAAAAATGAGGTCATTGCCAGCCGCGCTGAGTATTCTGATAAACTAATAGAAAAGGTATCTGAATATGAAAGGGCAATAAGTTGCAAATCCAAAGGATCTATAGCAGAGATAGAAAAAGTGTGTAATGATGGCCTAGCGAAATTAGAAAATACTATGGCTTCGTTTAGTGCGCGATATGATTGGCTCGAGTCAATCGTGGAAGAAGAAGCAGGAGAGATTGAGATTTCTACGGTTGCTGACGCTCATGAAATGGTTGAAGATCTGAGATCCAAAAAGCCGGCGAATTATCTTTCTATGATCAAAAAATTAGTTAAGAAGGTTTGTTCGGATGAGTCTGTTATTTCCGGAGATGTAGCTGATTATCACAATTTGTCAGCAGAATTAGCACTAGCCAATATGTATAATGAAGCCATTCAAGTGCTTGAAAAAGGATTGGGTTCTGAATATAAGAATGTCGAATTGCTGGCAGATCTGATAGAATATGCCACTAAGAATAATCAGCTTGATAAAGCGGAAAAATCGGTTACGTTATTAAACAAAATTGACCGATGGAGATGGAATTGGCAGTGTTACGAGTTTACCATCGATTACTACAGAGCAAGGGGAATGATCAAAGAGGCAAAAACGCTCTGCTCTGAGTTTTTAGAGATGATGCCATATGATGAGCATGGCTATAGAAGTATGGCTGAGATTTCAATGATTTGCAAACCTGGTGATGCAGGAATAGAAGAAGCGTTAAAGTACTTGAATGCCGCATTGACGAAGCATATCAATGCGGCACAGTGTGCTCAAAAACTTGCGGATATCTATCTGGACAAAGGCCAATATGAAGAATCGATAAAGGCTGCTTCTCGTGCTATTCAGGAATCGGCTCAAGATCAACCAAGTGTTGAAATTGCACATACTATATCAACCAGAGGGTTTGCATTTGATAGGCTGTTTATGCAAAAACTTCAAGCTGGGACAATACAAGAGGATTTGGCTGAAAAAGCAGTTGAGGATTATAAAATGGCAATTTCATTCACGCAACAGGGTCTTGGACGTTTGGCACCAATAGTTCTTAAACAAGTGATCTGCCGATTAGGGATTTTAAGCAAATATATTCCAGCGATTGTAGAAGAGGATACTCCTTTGAACAATACCACGGAATGAATTTGTGCTTATGATTTTCTTCACGGGCAGAACTGATTGCTCAATCCTGCCCGTGCTTGGCGTTTATGAGCTAAAAGTAGATCAAATTGCTGTTTATGATCTCTTCTGCGCGGTTGCGAATGCTATTCATGCGGCGAACCCATTCCATTTGATCGGTAGTCTTGAGCTGCTCGGTGACGCCTTCACGGTCGGCCATCTGGCGGATCATAAGGTCCAGCATGGAATTGGCCTGCTCGTCGAGCTGGGCCAGGTAGCTGCTGAGACGGCCTTCGGCTGCCAGCTGAGAAAAAACATTGATCTGGGTGCATTTCAGGTAGGCCGCATGGGCTCTGCCGAAGCGTCCGATCCGGTAAGGTGTTTCCTCTTCGGCTGGTAACTGAACGTCGGCTTCCAAGATCGCCTTCATCGCACCCGCGGCCTGGCAGGCCCGGCGCTCCGGCATCCGTTCCAGGGCCTTGTCCATCGGCATCTCAACGGGCAGATAGTAGTCTCCCACCAGCTCATATTTCCAGCCGGTGCGTTCATCCGTGATATATTTGTCCATCAGTATTCCCTCCAATTACCAAGCGTTTTCAACACGATCCGTATTCTGCTCCATCCAAACGAGCAGCTTGTCCTTTGCCACCAGAAGGCGGGAAGCGACGTGCAGCGTCGGGAAGTCCTCCCGGTGCAGGAGTTGATAGGCGCCCGCGCGGGAGATTCCCAGATAGTCCTTCAGTTCTTTCACGCTGAGTACTTCGGGCAGATCGTCATAGTTCTTATACATTATGCTTTTCTCCTTTCGGTTTTTGTTCTTTATAATGAGGCTCCATTGAGTTGCATGGACTGGCAAGAACTATGCTTCTACCGGCAATTGTTTGTTAATCATTTTGCTTCGATGCAGACCCTTTCATCTACCCGTTATAAAAGATGACTCTATAAATATTGTAGATTTTGCGGACTACATCTTGTGCTTTTTCTGAAAAAAGTGGACTCATTTCCACAAAATAGACGGTTTAATGAGTGCCGGATCGTCTTCGAATCCACCTTCCCCCACCAGCAAAAAGCACCATCCGAATGGATGGTGTTTTTTGCTGGTATGGGCATTTGTGAAGGTGGATTCGAAAGGCGGCTCTTAGCGAGTGTCCGGTGGACACTCGCAACCGCCGTGGCTTTGCCGCAGCAAAGCGAATCCACCTTCCCCCACCAGCAAAACGCACCATCCGAATGGATGGTGTTTTTGCTTGTATGGGCATTTGTGAAGGTGGATTCGAAAGGCGGCTCTTAGCGAGCGTCCGGTGGACACTCGCAACCGCCGTGGCTTTGCCGCAGCAAAGCGAATCCACCTTCCCCCACCAATCCCGGACGTGAAAACGTCCGGGATTTTTCGTGTTTTGCGGGAAAACGATCACTTTTCACATCAAAAAGTTGAACGTTTCGCTTGCGAAAACGCTTTGAACCCTGGCGTGCCCCCTGATGTCTGCCATACCACATTTATTAAATGTGCATAACTACAACGGATTGGAAACGAAAGCACAGCATTCGTTCCCCAATAATACGGTGAAGTATACGTCGAACAAATACTTGATAATTTGCGAGATTCATTTTATAATGACATTGATGCATTCGGCAGATTGCCTTACCGTATTTTGTTCTGCGGCATTGGCGTTGCGCCGCGGGAGCACCATAATGGAAGGAGATATAGACATGAAACAGGAATTCTACTATCCGTCGAAAGACGGGCTGACGCAGATCCACGCCATCGAATGGATCCCGGAGAACGAGGTGCGCGGCGTCCTGCAAATCGCGCACGGCATGGTCGAATTCATCGACCGCTATGATCGATTTGCGTTCTTTATGGCGTCACAGGGATTCTATGTGGTCGGCAACGATCATCTCGGACACGGCAAGTCCGTGACGGACGAATCCCAGCTCGGCTATTTCGCAAAGCGGGACGGAAACGCTTGCGTGATCGGCGATATGCAGCAGTTGAGGGAGGACGCGCAGAAGAAATATCCGAACGTTCCGTATTTCCTTCTCGGGCACAGCATGGGCTCCTTTCTGACGCGGCAGTATATCGAAATGCACGGGGAAGGGCTCGCCGGCGCGATCGTGATGGGAACCGGGTATCAAAGCGCCGCGACGCTGAATGCGGCGATCGCTATGAGCACGGTGCTCAAATGCCTGAGAGGCGGACATCACCGCAGCAGCATGATGAACAACATGGCGCTCGGCTCCTATAACAAGGCGTTTGAGCCTGCCCGCACGAAGAACGACTGGCTGTGCAAGGACGAAGCGATCGTCGATGCATACGAGGCAAACCCGCTTAATCAGTTTATCTTTACGGTCAACGGCTACAACAATCTCTTCCGCGGTCTGCGCTTTGCGGAAAAGCAGAAAAACCTCAACAAGATCCCGAAGGATCTGCCGATCCTGGTCGTATCCGGCGGGGACGATCCCGTCGGTGAATGCGGAAAAGGTCCGAAGATGGTTGCAGAGGCGTACAAAAAGACCGGCATTCAGAGCGTGACGCTGAAGCTCTATCCGGGGGATCGCCACGAAATACTGAACGAGCTCGATAAAGACACAGTATACCGGGACATCCTGCACTGGCTTGAGAGCAACATGTGAAGACGGGCGACTCTTTTGAAGCCGTTTCGACGCATTGAAAAAGGGACGCCATCTTTCAAATGACGTCCCTTTTTCCGCGCACGCGCGTAGACTTAGAAGAATACAAGCGCAGAATGAACGAGATCCGCGCCGGTCTGAATCGCTTCAAAAACGGATAACCACCCCGTAAGGAGAGCCTGAATTATGCGTTATATTCTTACCGGCTATCTCATACTGATCAATTTGATTGCGTTTTTCGCGATGTTATCCGACAAAAGGCGCGCAATCGACGGACGCTGGCGCATCTCGGAGGCAATGCTGTTTTTCCTCGCTGTTGTAGGCGGCAGCGTCGGCGCGATCCTCGGGATGTATTGTTTCCGCCATAAAACAAAGCGCTGGTATTTCGTTTGCGGCATGCCGGTGATCCTGCTTCTCCAGATCGCGCTTGCGGTATTCCTTCTGAAAGGACCGCTCAATAACAGCATCCCATAATATCGGGCACGAGGCATAATGGAAATAAGCAGGGAACGTGGTGCTCACGTTCCCTGCTTTTTATGCGGTTAAGCGTAGAGCTTCCCAACCAGCCACACGAGGAGCCGATTGGGAAGAAGACGGGTGAGAAAAACAAAAACCTTGTATTTTCCGCCGAGGGTGCAGACGATCGGCACGCGCTTTTGCAGCGCTTTCTTCGCAACGAACGCGCCGGCTTTTTCCGCCGGAATGCCCGCCTGCTCGTCATGCTCCATGACGGCGACGCTTCTGGAGATTCGTCCGCCGTAGGCGTCGTCGCCGGCGGGGTTCTTTTTTCGCGCGGCGGTAAAGCCCGTCGCGATATCGCCCGGCATAATGCAGCAGACCTCGATGCCGTAGGGTCTGACCTCGCTCTGCAGCGCCATGGAATAGGCGCGGATCGCCGCCTTGGAGGCGGAATAGTAGGTCTGGAAGGGAATGGCGATCGGTGCGGCGACGGAGCTCATGTTGATAATCCGGCCGCAGCCCTGCTTGTGCAGGATCGGCAGGACGGCGCGATTCACGCGCACCATGCCGAAAAAGTTCACGTCGAACTGCCGCTCGGCTTCCTCGGTGTCCGTGTATTCGACCGCGCCGGAGATGCCGTAACCCGCGTTGTTAATCACCACGTCGATACGTCCCTCACGGTTCATGATCTCCTGCACGGCGCGCTCGACCTGCCTGTCGTCGGTCACGTCGGTCCGTATATGGACCGCGCCGTCCGCGCAGGCGTCTGAGCGGCTGAGCTCATATACCCTGCAGCCTTTTGCTGCGAGAGCGTTCGCCGTGTGCAGTCCGATCCCGCTCGTGCCGCCGGTGAGCAGTATGACTTTTTCCATGCCGTTACTCCCCGATGCGGTGCTTGCGGATCACATCCGCAATAATGCCGACGGCCTCTTCGATCAGCGCCTCCGTATGCGTCGCCATCAGGCTCGTGCGCAGGAGACACTCGCCCGGCGCGGTCGCGGGCGGCAGGGTGGAATTGACATAGACGCCGCAGTCGTAAAGCTCCTTGGCGACAACGAGCGTCGGGATCGGCTCATAAGTATAGATGGGAATGATGGGAATGCGCGCCCCGTTGGATTCGCGCATGCGGATGTCGGCGTCACGCAGCTTTCCGCGCATGAACACGGCTCGGTCCTGCAGCGTTTCCGGAAGCTCCGGATGACGTTCCAGGATCTTCAGCGCCGCCAGCGCGGCAGCGCAGCTTGCCGGCGTGATCGAAGCGGAGAAGATAAAGGGCCTCGAACAGTGCTTGACATAGTCGACGACCTCGCGGGACGCCGCCATGTACCCGCCGAGGGAGGCGAGAGACTTGGAGAACGTGCCCATATAGATATCCACCTGATCTTCCAGACCGTAGTAGCTTGCCGTACCGCGGCCGCCCTTGCCGATCACGCCGAGACCGTGCGCGTCGTCGACCATGACGCGCGCGCCGTACTGCTTCGCAAGTTTGCAGATTTCCGGAAGATTCGCGATGTCGCCGCCCATGGAGAAGACGCCGTCCGTGACAATCAGCCGTCCCGCATTTTCCGGTACGGACGCGAGCTTTTTCTCCAGATCCTCCATGTCGTTATGGCGGAAGCGGAGCATCTTGCCGAACGAGAGACGGCAAGCGTCATACAGGCTCGCATGGTTTTCCCGATCCATAATGACGTAATCGCCGAGACCGGCGATCGCGCTGATGATGCCGAGATTGGACTGGTAGCCCGTGGAGAACGTCACTACGGCTTCTTTATGCAGGAATTCTGCAAGCTCTTCCTCAAGCTGCAGATGCAGCTCGAGCGTTCCGTTCAGAAAACGAGAGCCGGAACAGCCGGAGCCGTATTTTTCAAAAGCGTGAATGCCTGCCTCGATTACCTCGGGGTGCGTCGTCAGCCCGAGGTAGTTGTTGGAGCCGAGCATGATGCGGCGCCTGCCCTCCATGATGACCTCGGTATCCTGCCGCGATTCGAGCGCGTGAAAGTAGGGATAGATCTGCTTCTCCCGCGCCTCGTCTGCCAGCGACGGCTTATAGCATTTGGCAAAAATATCCATTATAATCTCCCTGCAGTTTTTTATTTGAATACAGTATGACTGCATAATAGCATATCAGACACCAAATAACAAGTTTTTCTTTTCTGCGAATGCGACGGAAAAGGGTTTGCCGCCGACGGGTTTTGTGATATAATCATTTTGTAATTCGAAGGGGGGAGCGTTATGATCAAGCTGGGCTTTCTTCCGACGGAAGCGGTATTCGCCGCGATATGGCTGCTGATCCGGCTTGCGGTGTGGCTGAAGCAGAAACGGATCGACTGGAAGCGCGAGGCAGTCTTGCTCCTGATGTACGTCAACCTTGCCGTCATTCTCCGCTTCACGTTTTTCCCCATGGCGCGTGTGGACGGAAAGGTGCAGCCGCTGCTTTTTGACGCAAGCAGAGTCTATCCGTTCCGGATCAATCCGATCCCGTACGTGCGCCTGTCTGATTACGGCTTTCGGCGCGATCTGCTGCGTAACGTCGTCGGGAACGTCTGTATGTTCATTCCGAGCGGCGTCATTCTGCCGATCGTCTATCGGAGACTCAACAGCTTCTGGAAAGCCGTCGGCGCGGGCGCGCTGATCTCGCTGTGCATTGAGATCCTTCAGCTCCCGTTTTTTGAGCGCGCCTCCGATATCGACGATCTGATCCTGAACACGGCGGGCGTCGCCGTCGGTTACGGCGTCTACGCGCTGATCCGAACGCTGCGGACACGGAAAAAAAGACGGAATGATTGCAAAACCGGGAAAGATGTGGCATATTAGAAAGTGATAAAAACAGAATTGAGGTAAGAGCTTATGGAAAAATCGAAAGTATATTTTACCAATATGCGGATCGTGGACGGAGAATGCCTGACCGATAAGCTGGTGCGGCTGTGCAGGACCGCGGGCATCGAGAAGATCGATTTCAAGGACAAATTCACCGCGATCAAGATGCACTTCGGCGAGGACGGCAATCTGGCGTTCCTGCGCGCCGATTACGCCCGCGCGGTCGCGGAGCTCGTGAAAACTCTGGGCGGCAGACCCTTCGTGACCGACGCGAACACCCTCTACGTCGGAAGCCGCAAGAACGCGCTGGATCATCTGGACGTGGCGTTCCGGCACGGCTTCAATCCGCTCTCTGTCGGCTGCCACACCATCATTGCCGACGGTCTCAAGGGCACGGACGATGTGGAAGTCCCCATTGACGGCGAGTACGTCAAGTCTGCAAAGATCGGCAGAGCGATCATGGACGCGGATATCGTGATCTCCCTGACCCACTTCAAGGGGCATGAGGGAACGGGCTTCGGCGGCGCGCTGAAGAATATCGGCATGGGCAGCGGCAGCTTTGAAGGCAAAAAAGAAATGCACTCCGGCGAGAAGCCGAAGGTGCAGGAGGAGATCTGCGTCGGCTGCGGCGTTTGCGCGGATAACTGCGCGCACGGCGGCGTCGCCGTCGAGGACGGTCGCGCGGTCATCGACCACGCGCGCTGCGTCGGCTGCGGCCGCTGCGTGGGTGTTTGTCCGACCGGCGCGATGATCCCCGCGGAGATCGACGCGCTTTCTCTGCTTTCCCGCAAGGTCGCAGAGTACGCCTATGCCGTCTGCAAGGACCGCCCGTGCTTCCATATCACGCTTCTGATCGACGTGTCGCCGTTCTGCGACTGCTATGGCAGCAACGACGCGCCCGTCATCCCCGACGTGGGCATGTTCGCGTCTTTCGATCCCGTCGCGCTCGACAAGGCGTGCGCGGACGCCGCAAACAAACAGCACGTGATCGCGGATTCCCTGCTGGGAGATCTGCACCCCGCCGACGGCGCAGATCATTTCCACACGATGCACCCGGACACCGACTGGGAGGCGGGTATCGAGCAGGCGGAGAAGCTGGGGCTCGGCACCGCGGACTATGAGCTCATCACGATGATCTGACGGCGCGGCCGAAAACAGAACGGATAGTATAAAAAGCCGCACTGCGGAATGCTCCGCGGTGCGGCTTTGTGTTCGCTATTTTGCGTAATAATTGATCAGACAGCCGGAGAGGATGATGTCGCGCTCCTCGCGGGTCAGGCGTTCGAGCTTGAGGGGCAGCGGCGTTTTTTTGTCACCCTGCAGAAGAATGCCCTCAATGCTGTCCGCGTCGCCCTCCAGCGCCTTGCGGATGCCCGCGAGATAGACGCGGTCGCCCGGCTGTATGTGATATGAGGCGATGCTCTCCACGGTGAACGGGAGCATGCCCCAGTTGATGACGTTGCTGCGGTAGCGCTTGGTCGCAAAGTCCTCGCAGAAATTCGCCACGCCGCCGAGCACGCGCTGGCAGGACGCCGCCTGCTCGCGGGCGGAGCCGTCGCCGGGGCGGATCGCCATGACCGCGCTGCCCAGCCCCGTCGTTTCGGGGTCATAGCCGTCAAGCCCGGCGGGGTTTCCCGCGCGGCGGAGCTTTTCCTGCGCCAGAACCGCTTTGGCTCTGCCGACGTAGGCGGGATCCTTGCGGCTGAGGGCGAATTCGCTCAGCCTGAGCGGATTGCTGCGGTAGGACGAAGTCTCGCCGGAGGGGATCAGCTCGTCCGTGGTCGTGACGGGGTCGTAGATCGCGGAGGCGACGGTAATGAGCAGATTCTCGGGCAGAGCGATCTGCTCCGGCCAGTCGGCGATATTCGGACCGAAGATCAATGGCTCCTTCGGATCCGGCTTGCCGACGCCGTGATAGACGCGCGAATACGGTGCGGGATCGAAATGATAATCCACGAAGGACGGATCCTCCGTCAGTTCCGCAAGCTCGGTCGCCGGCGTGATCGCGCCGCCAAAGAGCGCGGAGGCGGCGATGGAACGAGAGTCCATCAGCGCGACGTAGGCGGTCTGCCCGTCGGCAGGCTTGGAGCCCTCGCGGTTGGGGAAGTTGCGGGTGGAGTGGCGGATGGAGAAGGCGCCGTTGGCAGGCACGTCGCCCGCGCCGAAGCACGGGCCGCAGAACGCACTGCGGATGGACGCGCCGGCGGCGATCAGCTTTTCCAATGCGCCGGTGCGCAGAAGCTCCATCAGAACCGGCTGGCTTGCGGGATAGCAGGAGAGCCAGAAGCGGTCGCTGCCGAGCGATTTTCCGCTCAGGATCTCCGCGGTTTTCGCGAGATTCTGGAACGTGCCGCCGGAGCAGCCGGCGATCACGCCCTGATCGGCGTAGAATCTGCCGTTTCTGATCTTCCTTGTCAGAGATTCCGGCTTCGCCTTGAGACCCAGCGCGGTGACGGCGTTCTCGTCGACCGCGCGCAGCAGATCCGCCGCGTTCTCGTTGAATTCGCGGATGGTATAGACGTTCGAGGGGTGGAACGGGAGCGCGATCATCGGCTCGATCGAACCGAGATCGACCTCCAGAAGCGCGTCATAGTACGCGCCGTCCTGCGGAGCAAGCGCGCGGTAGGCGTCGGCACGTCCGTGCGCGGCAAGGGACGCCTGCACGGTCTTGTCCGTCTGCCAGACGGAGGAAAGACAGCTCGTTTCTGTCGTCATGACGTCAATCCCGTTGCGGTAGTCCATCGAAAGGGAGGCGACGCCGCTGCCGAAGAATTCCATCACGCTGTTCTTTACAATGCCCTGCCGGAACGTCGCGCCGATGACGGCGAGAGCGACGTCCTGCGGACCGACGCCCGCCCTCGGCTTACCGGTCAGACAGACGCCGACCACGCGCGGATAGGCGATGTCATAGGTCTTGCACAGGAGCTGTTTCACAAGCTCCGGACCGCCCTCGCCGATCGCCATCGTGCCGTAGGCGCCGTAGCGCGTGTGGGAGTCCGAGCCGAGGATCATCCTGCCGCCGCCGGCGTACATCTCGCGCATGTAGCTGTGGATGACGGACTGGTGCGCGGGGACGAATTCTCCGCCGTAGCGCTTCGCCGCGGAAAGACCGAATACGTGATCGTCCTCATTGATCGTGCCGCCGACGGCACACAGGGAATTGTGGCAGTTGGTCAGCACGTAGGGCAGGGGAAACCTTTCCAGCCCTGAGGCGCGGGCGGTCTGGATGATGCCGACGTAGGTGATGTCGTGCGACGCCATCGCGTCGAATCTGAGCTTCAGCGCGCGCATATCGCCGGAGGTATTGTGCGCGGCAAGGATGCCGTAGGCGATCGTCTTCTTCCTGCCGTCTTCCGGGGATAATTCGCACTGCGCGGCGGGGATCAGCCTGCCGTTCTGCAGGAAAACGCCGCTGTTGATGATCTGGATCATAGAAACACCTCCGTTTTTCTCTACTATATATCAATGCTCGGAAAAAGTCAAAAACTTTATCGGAGCGGTTGCGGCGCGGGCAAAACTGTGATATGATAAACGGCGGAAAGGAAGATCAAAGCATGCAGTATATTGTATTGGATATGGAATGGAATCAGCCGTGGCCCGGCTCCTACGCGGCAAAAAAAGTCCTGCCGGTGGAGATCCACGGGGAGATCATACAGATCGGCGCGGTGCGTCTGCTCGAAAACGGCACGGTCGCCGATGAGTTTCAGGTGCTGGTGCGCCCGAAATACTACAAAAAGCTCAACAGCCGCGTTTCTAAGCTGACGGGTCTGCGCGATTCGACCCTGCGCGAGGAGGGCCTGCCCTTTCCGGAGGCGCTGGAACGGTTCCGCAAATGGATCGGCGGAGAGTGCATATTCCTGACCTGGGGGTTTGACGACATCACGATCCTGGAGGACAACATTCTCCTGCATGACGACGAGCCGGACTGGATCAAGGAATGGTACAACGCGCAGATGATCTTCAACGCCCAGACCGGCTGCGGCACCTCGCAGAAATCGCTGTCAAGCGCGATGGAGCTGGTCGGCATTGAGCCGAGCCGCCCCGCGCACGACGCGCTGGGCGACGCCTATCACACCGCCCTGATCTGCAGCAGGCTCGACCTCAAGCACGGCATCGCGGAATATGACCGCGCGCTGCGCAACCACGCCGACGGCTTCCACGGCAACCCGCCCGAAGGCTGCATCGGCAAGGCGGTTTTCCGCGGCTACGAGGACAAGGCGAAGGCGATCGACGCCATGACGGAGCTGAAAAGCCATTGCCCGCAGTGCGGCGCGCCCATGCCGAACGGGGCGTGGATCGCGCAGGAGGGACGCCGCTATATGACGATGGCGTCCTGCCCGGAGCACGGCAGATATCTGATCCGCATCCGCCTGCAGAAGGAAACGGACGGCACGCTGCGCGTCAGCCGCCTGATCTACGAGGGCGCGTCCGACGCGGCACAGAAATTCGACGAGCTTGCCGCACGGCGCAAGCCTGCCCGCCGCAGAAGAAGAAAGAAAAAACCGGCGGAGAATAAGTGATTCGAGCGGGGACTGGCTTTTTGTGAGGCAGTCCCTTTTTCGGAAAGGAGGAAGTTATGCTGCAGGAGCTGCCCGCACGGCTGCTGCCGTGGTTTGAAGAAAACCGCCGCGACCTGCCTTGGCGGCGCGACAGAGAGCCGTATCACGTGTGGCTGTCCGAGATCATGCTGCAGCAGACGCGCGTGGAGGCGGTCAAGGGCTATTACGAACGCTTCCTGCAGCGGCTTCCGACGATCGCATCGCTTGCCGCCGCGGAGGAAAACGAGCTTTTGAAGCTCTGGGAGGGGCTCGGCTATTACAGCCGCGTGCGGAATCTGCAAAAGGCGGCGGCTATCATCGTGCGCGATTACGGCGGCGAATTCCCGCACGACTATGAGTGTGTCCGCGCCCTGCCGGGCATCGGCGCGTATACCGCCGGGGCGATTTGCTCCATCTGCTTTGAGCAGCCGACCGCCGCCGTGGACGGCAACGTCCTGCGCGTCGTTTCCCGCGTACTCGCATCCGATCAGCCGATCGGGGATGAGCGCGTCAAGCGCGGCGTCGCGCGGGAACTGGAGAAATGCTATCCTGCCGGACGCTGCGGCGACTTCACGCAGGCGCTCATGGAGCTCGGCGCGACGGTCTGCCTGCCGAACGGCGCGCCGCTGTGCGGCGCATGTCCGCTCAAGGATATTTGCAAGGCGAATCTGACCGGAATGCAGGAGAAATACCCCGTCCGCGCGGCAAAGAAGCCGCGCCGCGTCGAATACCGGACGGTATTCTTTCTGGAATGCGGGGACAAAATCGCCGTCTGCAAACGCCCGAAGACGGGGCTGCTGGCGGGACTCTGGCAGCTTCCGGACGTTCCGGGCGAGCTGACCGTCGGTCAAATGCTGCGACAGGCGGAGGACTGGGGCGTGCATCCGCGCAATATCCGAAAAACGGTGCAGCGCGTCCATATCTTTACGCATGTGGAATGGAAGCTGACCTGCTGCTGGCTCGACTGTGCGCAGGAAAACGGCTTTACATGGGTAACGCGGCGGGAGCTGGAGGAAAAAATCGGTCTGCCGACGGCTTATCGCCAATTCTTGGCAGAATAGGCTTGCACATCCTGCAAAAATGAAGTATAATAATACTACAACCTTGACAGGAGGGATCACAATGGAAGATAAGCGCGCACAGTACTCGGAAGACGAGATCATTGCACTGGAATTTGACGAGGGCGATAGCGTAGACTGCGGCATCATGGGCATTTTCGATCTGGATGACAAGCAGTACATTGCGCTCGAGCCGTTTGACGAGACCAACGACGTCTATCTCTACGGCTACGTGCCGACGGATGACGACTTTGAGCTCCTTGACATTCCGGAGGAAGACTTCGACCGCGTCGCGGCGGAGTTCGACCGCCTGATGGACGAGCCGGTTTAATGACAAACGAACGCCCGCGTTTCCTTTTGCAGGAAACGCGGGTGTTTTGTATCTTACGGCAGTTCCGCCAGCTCGGCGGTGATGGCGGAGATCTCGTAGGCGGTGCGCTCTTCGGCGACGCCGTCTGTGACCTTGATGTACGCACGGCTCTGCAGCCGCCCGGTGATGAACAGCGGTGTGCCGACAGGGTAGGCGGCGACTTCCTGCGCGCAGCGGCCCCAGAGG
>CAMUZA010000006.1 GCA_947165085.1 uncultured Clostridia bacterium
ACTGTCGCCAAGAGCCGCCTTTCGAATCCAGTCACACAAGAAAGAAGAACAATCGGGGTAGTCCGAAAGGACTGCCCGATTGTTGGTCCGAGTGACTGGATTCGCTTTTCTGCGGAAAAGCCACGGCGGTTGCGACAGTCCACAGGACTGTCGCCAAGAGCCGCCTTTCGAATCCAGTCACACAAGAAAGAAGAACAATCGAGGTAGTCCGAAAGGACTGCCCCGATTGTTGGTCCGAGTGACTGGATTCGAACCAGCGGCAGTGCTGCGCTTCGCGCGGGCACTGCCGTGCGGCGTGATGTCCCCATTCGCTCGCCGCTGCGCGGCAACCGCGAAGGGATGACAATTCAAGAGGCCGCCGGTTCTCCCTTCCCCGTAAATGCAAAAACTCCGCAGGGCTAATGCCCTGCGGAGTTTTTGGTCCGAGTGACTGGATTCGAACCAGCGGCCTCTTGAACCCCATTCAAGCGCGATACCAAACTTCGCTACACCCGGATATTCATTTCGCCCCAGTATAATAGCACATCCGGATGGGTTTTGCAAGCACTATTTTCACTTTTTTCGCAATTCTTTTGCGCGCCGGGTATCAGCCCAGCGCATAGTTCAGATACCCCTCGGAGATCGGATAATCCGCGAACGCAATCACCTGATCGTAGCGATCCGCGTCCACTTCTTCCAGAAGCGTCGCATATTGATTGGCAAGCGCCGAGCCCATAACGTCCTTGCGCTTGTTTCTTCTTCCTGCGCAGTCTTTTCCTCCTGCGTCTGCGGCTTTGCATTTTTACAGGCGGTCAGCGAGAGCAGTACGGCAAGCGCGAGGAGGATGGGGAATCAACCATTCACCGCGCCGCCGCAATACTCGCAGCGACCGTTTGCGTCCGGCAGCGTCGTCGCGCCGCAGAACGGACATACGACCGCCTTTTTCGGCTTTGCGGCAATCGCCGCCGCAACGCGCGCTTTCGCAGCGGGTTTGGTCAGCGCGCTCACGATCTCATTGCCCATCTGCTCGTATTCTCTGTAATCCACGGGTTTCGAGGACATGCCGCTCAGCAGACCGCCGCCGGTCTCCATGCTCACGGTGGAGCGGTTCAGACGGAAGCGGATCTCGCTGAAGTACGGGCTGTTGACGTTGATTGTGATGTAAAAATCATAGCTGTAGCTGTAGCGCGGCGGGTTGTAGCTGACGCGCTGCCCGTCCTTTCCTTCCCGATAGAGCTCATCGCGGTCTTCCTCGACGTCCAGACGGCAGCCGGTGACCTGCGAAAATGCGATCACGTCGGGATTGGTCTCCTGCCACTTGGAGGCGGAGGTGACGATGAAGTTGCCGGCATTCTCATCCAACAGGACCTTGGTCGAGTCGCCGAGCGTTCTGGTCAGTTGGAAAGCCGCGACTGCCTTTTTGTTTTCCTCGCGGTAGGCAAGCTGCTCCTTGATCGCCTCAAGCGTGCTGTGACGGCGGTCGTCAAACCACGGAGAGAGCTTCTTTGCGCACTCCTTGCAGAGGTTGCCGTCCTCGAGCTTGCGGTTGCCGAGCAGCCCGATCTCGCCGCCGCAGACGTCGCAGATTTTCTTCTCAAACAGTTTTCCGAAAAAGCCCATAAGAGTTCCTCCTTTTGTTGTCTTTCTGATTTGATAGTAGCACACTTCCCCCCGTTTGGCAAGCAAAAAAGAGGCGGCTCCCGACGGAAGCCGCCTCGTTCTGCTGCAGTTCGTTCACAGTGCGTTTTTGGGGCAGTTTTTGACGCACTCCATGCACAGGATGCACTCCGTGCCGTTTTTGCGCCTGCGGGAGTTGTCGGTCACGTCTACGTCCATCGGGCAGACGCGCCTGCACTTGCCGCAGCTCACGCACTTGTCCTTGTCGCATTTGATACGGAACAGGGCAAAATAGCTCATCGGCTTCAGAAAGATTGTGACCGGGCAGACGTACTTGCAGAAGGCGCGGTTATCCTTGCATGCAAACGCGAGCGCGATGCCGACGGCGTAATACGCGGCGTTGCCGATCAGAAACGCCCAGAACATGATCCGTTCGATGTTCCCCACCTTGGCAAGAAACAGCGCGGCGACGAAGATCAGCGACGCGGCAAAGGTAACGTAGCGCAGCCAGCCGAGCCTTTTGCGCGGCTGCGACGGGGTTTTATAAGGCAGGAAGTCCAGTATCATCGCCGTCCAGCAGGCGTAGCCGCACCAGCCGCGTCCGAAGATCAGCGGTCCGAAGATCTTTGCGACGGCGTAGTGGATCGTCGCCGCCTCGAACACGCCCGTAAACAGGTAGTACCAAAAGCCCTCGATCTGCATGTTTTCGCCGCAGATCAGTCCGAGGTAGACGAGCATATACAGACCGACGAGGAGCTGCACGACGCGCCTCGCGTATTTGTACTTCCTGCTGTACAGGAAGACGCCGAGTGCAATGGAACAGCCGATGTAGCTGAAATTGAGCAGATAGAAGATATTGTCCTTCGTCAGCCAGAGCGTCACGGCGACAGTCTCAAAGAGCAGGAATACTATGATCGAATGGAGATTCTTTTTGATTCTTTTCATGATTTCACCATTCAGGCAGAAGCGGTCTGCCCCGTTTCAGCTTGAGGTCTTCCCGGGGCGCCGCATGGGGCAGATACGCTTGTCCGTTTTTTCGTTTTGAAGGATTTGATTCTTACCCTCTCGCCGCGTTTTGCGTTATTTCAGCTTCATGCCGTCCTGAAACGCCTCGCCGACGCGGCCGCCGACCTTATAATAGCCGTGGGTATAGGGATCGAAGGCGATCGCTTCGAGCGCGTCGACGTCTACCTTGCCTCCGTTCAGTACGGCTTCCTCGGCTGAGGTGCGAAGCACCCTGCCGATGACGCCGAGGCCGGTATCGTCGCTCTGATACTCCACGAATTCACACTCGAGGGCAATCGGCAGCTCGTTGATGATCGGCGCGTCCACCAGCGCGGACTTCTCGTAGGTCATGCCGGACTTCTTGAATTTTTCCGGCTCTTTGCTGCCGTGCACAACGCCGAACCAGTCGGCTTCAACCACGTGTTTCGCATCGGCGATATGCACTACAAAGCCCTTGCGCGCCTTGATGTTCCGCACGGTGGTGTGTGTTTCGCTGAGATTGAGCGCGACCATATCGCGCTCAAGCATTGTTCCCCAGGCGGCGTTCATCACGTCTACGCTCCCGTCGTCGTTGAACGTGGAGATCAGCAGCACCGGCATTGGAAAAATTGCTTCCGTGGTTTTGATTTGTTTTTTCATCTTGTGATTCTCCTTTGAATCATTCACTAAATCAGGTACTCTTGATAGAACGTATCGAGCTTGTCAAACGGGATCGCGTCCTTGCCGCCGCCGTCGTAGAGGTCGGTGTGTACCGCGCCCGGGATGATCAGAAGCTCCTTGTTGTCGGTGAATCTGCCGTCTCGCACCATGTCGTTGTAGGCGTCACGGCTGAAATAGCAGGAATGCGCCTTTTCCCCGTGGACGATCAGCACCGCGGAGCGGATCTCGCCGATGTACTTCAGGATCGGCTGGTTGATGAAGCTCATGCAGCCGACGACGTTCCAGCCGCCGTTGGAGTTCAGCGAGCGCTTGTGATAGCCGCGCGGGGTCTTGTAGTAGTCATAGTAGTCCTTCACGAAGAACGGCGCGTCCTCCGGAAGCGGATCGACTACGCCGCCGCCGAGCTTGTAGACGCCGTTTTTGTAGTCCTCAACGCGCTGCGCGTTGAGGGCTTTTTTCATTGCAAAGCGGTCTTCCTCGCTGTTGGCGCTGTCAAAGTAGCCGTTGGCGTTCACGCGGGTCATATCGTACATCGTCATCGCGGCGGTCGCCTTGACGCGGGTGTCGAGCGCGGCGGCGTTCAGCGCCATGCCGCCCCAGCCGCAGATGCCGAGGATGCCGATACGGTCCGGGTCGACGTCGTCGCGGACAGAGAGATAGTCTACCGCCGCCATAAAGTCCTCGGTGTTGATATCGGGAGACGCCATGTACCGCGGCGCACCGCCGGATTCTCCGGTGTACGACGGGTCAAACGCCAGCGTCAGATAACCACGCTCTGCAAGGGTCTGCGCGTAGAGTCCGGCGCACTGCTCCTTGACCGCGCCGAACGGTCCGGATACCGCGATCGCGGGCAGTCTGCCCTTCGCGTTCTTCGGAGCGTAAAGATCCGCCGCCAGCGTAATGCCGTAGCGGTTGACAAACGTGACCTTGCCGTGCCTGACCTTGTCGCTCTTGGGAAAGGTCTTGTCCCAGCGTTTCGTGAGTTTAAGCTCTTGTGTCTGCATCATAGAGTGATTCCTCCGTTCAAAGAATTGCGAAACAATTATACCACATCGCAAGCCGGATTTCAAACGGTTATTCGCTCGGATCGCTGCGCCGTATTTGCGCGATCCGGTCCGGACATCCGAAATCGGCAGTAGACATGCGGCGAAATAAGTGGTAGAATTATGATATTCTATCGACAGGAATAATTGAGAATATGAATATGTGGAAACTGATCATCGCCCTGCTCGCCGTCTTCTCCCTTGCAACCGTAATATACGTCACGGTTCGGGTGCACCGTTTTTCACGCATCAAGCGCGTCGCGGAAAAGCACAGACTCCTTGCGTGGCTTCTCTCCCTTGTGCCGGTCGCCGCGGTCGGTCTGTTCGCACTGATCAACACGTTCACGATGATGGTCGTCCTGATCCACCTGTTCGTCGCATTTGTGATTTGCGATTTCATCACGTTCATCCTTCGGAAAGCGGCGAAACGAACCTTCGGATACGACGCGCAGATCGCGGCGGCGATCCTGCTGACCGTGATCTATCTTGGTCTGGGCTGGTTCCTCGCGCACCACGTTTTTATGACGGATTACACGTTCCGGACTGAAAAGGATCTCGGAGGCGATCTGCGCATCGTTGCGATCGCTGACGCGCACATAGGGATCACGCTGGACGGAGAGGACTTTGCCGCTCAAATGGAGCGCGTGCAGGAAACGCAGCCGGACGTCGTCGTGATCGTCGGAGATTTCGTCGACGACGATACGGAAAAGCAGGATATGCTCGACGCCTGCCGCGCCCTCGGGAGATTGGATACCGCCTGCGGCGTATACTTCGTGTTCGGCAACCACGACATGGGATACTACCACTACCGCAATTTCACTTCATCTGAGCTGCGGCAGGCCCTCGCCGACAACGGCGTGACTGTCCTTGAGGATGAAAGCGTGCTGATCGGCAACCGGTTCTATATCGTCGGCAGACGCGACCGCTCCATGCGGGAGCGTGCGGACGCCGCCGCGTTAACGCAGCCGCTGGATAAATCCAAATATATCATTCTCCTCGATCACCAGCCGAACGATTACGAAAACGAGGCGCAATCCGGCGCAGACCTCGTTCTGTCGGGACATACGCACGGCGGTCACATCTTCCCCGCCGGGCAGATCGGACTCGCGACCGGCGCGAACGACAGGATCTACGGAGTCGAAGTGCGGAACGAAACAACGTTTGTCGTGACCTCCGGCATCTCCGGCTGGGGCATTCCGTTCAAAACCGGCACGTGTTCGGAGTTTGTTGTAATCGATATCACAAGCAGGATCGGGAATCATTGACGACGAAAGGATAACGAACAATGAATGAACAAAGGCAAGACATTGCCGTGCTTGCGGCAAACAGAGAAAAAGCGATCGTGAAGACAAGTATCATCGGCATTATTACCAACCTGCTGCTCGTCGGCTTCAAGGCGTTCGTCGGACTGGTATCGCACTCGATCGCCGTAATCCTCGACGCGGTCAACAATCTGTCCGACGCGCTTTCCTCCGTCGTGACGATCATCGGCGCGAAGTTAGGCGCGAAACAGCCGGATAAGAAGCATCCGCTCGGTTACGGCAGGGTCGAATACTTGAGCTCCATGATCGTTGCCGCGCTTGTCCTCTACGCCGGTATCACGTCGCTTGTGGAGTCGGTCAAGAAGATTATCGATCCCGAAGCGGCGGAATACAATACCGTGTCGATCATCATTATTTCCGTCGCCATCGTAGTAAAGCTGCTGCTCGGACTGTACGTTAAAAAGCAAGGGAGGAATGTCAACTCCGGCGCGCTGATCGCCTCCGGCTCGGACGCGCTGTTCGACGCCATCCTTTCCTCCTCCGTGCTTGTCTCTGCGATCGTGTATCTAATCTGGGGCGTTTCGCTGGAAGCGTACGTCGGCGTGATCATTTCCTGCTTTATCATCAAAGCCGGTATCGAAATGATGATCGAAACGCTGAACGACATCATCGGAAAGCGTGAGGACACGGAAACGACGAAGGAGTTGAAAGAGATCATCTGCGCGCAAGAGCCGGTGCTCGGCGCCTATGACGTGACACTGTTCAACTACGGTCCGAACAAGAACTACGGCTCGGCGCATATCGAGCTGCCGGACTATCTGAGCGTTGACGACGTGGACAAAATCACACGAAGAATCCAGAACGACGTATTCCATAAGACCGGCGTGATCCTGACAGGCATCGGCGTCTATTCCCACAACACCTCCGACGACGAAGCGGCGCAGATGCGCAATGCGATCCAAAAGGCGGTCATGGCGCACGACTGGGCGCTGCAGCTCCACGGCTTCTATGCAGATACCGAAAAGAAAACGGTCCGATTCGACGTGGTCGTCAGCTTTGACGTGAACCGGAAGGAAGCGCTGGAAACCTTGTATGGTGAAGTGACGGCGCTCTATCCGGAGTACGACGTTCTGATCGTGCCGGACACAGATATTGCAGACTGACAAATCTCAGGACTCATAAGCGCGCAGCTTAACAGATAGAATCCCCGGAGGATTTCGTTTAAAATCCTCCGGGGACGTTGTTTACATGAGCGTGGAAAGCAGTGACTCCTTCTAAATCGTTCGCGCCGATTGATTCACTTGTGACTTATTTCGCGGTCGCGGACGCGGCAGCGCTGCCATTGACCAGCAGCGTGTAGGTCTGTCCGCTGAGAAGATCGGCAGAGGTGAAGAAAACGTAGCTTGCCTGACGGATCGCGGCCGCTGTGTAAAGCGTTTTCCCGCTCGCGTCCTGCACAGTGATCGTGCTGCCGGCAGGGATAGAAACGCCGCCCTGCCCGGGCTGACCGGGATTCCAGCCTCCGCCGGGTCCTCCTCCCCCGGGACCGCCGGGGCCTCCCGGAGCTCCGTGACCGCCGCCCGCGCCGAAGCTCAAATAGTGCTGCGTTGCGCTGTTCGGCGTCTGTGCCATCCCGCCGCTGCCGACAGCCAGTACCGTGCCGCCGGTGAGCGTGAGTTTTCCGTCGCAGTCCAGGGGCGCATTGTCGTTTTGGGAGGAAGAGAACACGGTAACGACGCCTCCAGCCAGCGTCAAGCTGCCGTTGGAGTCTATGCCATCGCCGTTCTCAGCATCGACATAGAGCGTGCCACCGTATATATTCAGTGAGAAGCCGTAGCCGGTCAGATCACTGTTTGCCGCATTCATGCCGTCGTCCGTCGCGTGGACGGTGATATTGCCGGAATAGACGTTGAGCGTTGCGGCTTCGATTCCCTCGTTGCTCTTCACAATGTTGATCATGGGACCATCCGCACCTTCTTGCCCGATGTTGAGCACCAGATCGCTCTTTATGCCGTCGTCAACCGCGCTGATCGTGATATTGCCGCTGAGAACGTTCAGTTCCTGATCGGATTTCAGACCGTCATTGGCGTTGGCGGTGATGTTCAGCGTCAACTCCTTTACGGTGAGCCAAGCCTCACCCTCGCTCTCGGTCGTCGCGCCGCCTTTAACGCCGTTCTTGCCGTTGGCGATCACGTTGATCGTGCCAGTGCCGCAGATGGTGACCTGCGAGCCGTCCTTGCACTTAATGACCGCATTTTCGGCATTGGCGTTGTCCGGATAGGTTTCATCGTTGTTCTGCTCGCTGTCGATCAGCGTGTTTTCCGTACCTGCAGCCGCCACGATAGTGACTGCCGTACTCTTATTGCACGCGATCGGCGCGGTATCGGTGGACGTCAGAGTCAGGTTATTGAGGATCAGCGTCACGCCGGTGGTACCCTTTTTGACGGTGATAGAGCCGTCCCGGCAGACGCCGCTGACAGAATAGGTTCCTGCGCCGTTGATCGACAGTGCGGTGCCGACGATCTTGTACGCGGTGTCTGTGTTGCCGCTGACCGTGATCTCGTCATTGTAGAACGTGAAGTACGTTACATCGGAGACAGGTTCCGTGGGCTCCGTCGGCTCCGTCGGAGGTTCCGTCGGTTCGGTCGCGGGTTCCGTCGGTTCGGTCGCAGGTTCCGTCGGTTCGGTCGCAGGTTCCGTCGGTTCGGTCGCAGGTTCCGTCGGTGCAGTCGTCGGTTCCTGCGGCTCGAACGGTTCAATATCGTCCGCCCGATAGAGGAAGGTCACGGTCTCAGCTCTGGTAACGGTCTTGTACGGAGAGAAGATCGTTGCAGAGGTACCCTTTGTGACGCCGTTTTCGACCGCCCAAAGCACAGCGGCGCAGAAATAGTCGCCTGCCGCAACATCCGTGAACGGGATCGCGCCTTCGAGGTCAACATCGGGAGCACCCGCAGCTCTGTAAAGGAAGGTCACGACCTGCGCGCGTGTACAGAAATCGTTCGGACTGAAGGATGTCGCCGAGGTGCCGGACGTGATCCCGTTCTCCACCGCCCAGAGGACAGCGTCGTAATAGTACGCGCTTTTGCTGACGTCGGTGAAGTCGCAATTTGCGAGCGTCGGCGCGGGACTGCCTGCCGCGCGCCAGAGGAAGGTGACGATCTGCGCGCGGGTGCAGGAATCGTTCGGGCTGAAGGTCGTCGCGGAGGTGCCGACGGTCACCTCGTTCTCCACCGCCCACTGCACCGCGTCATAGTAATAGGCGTCCCCGCTGACGTCAGAGAACCCGCTCGCTGCAGCAAACGCCGTCGCGGCGAGGGAGATCGTCAGGCACAGGCAGGTAATGATGGCGAGTATTCTGCGTTTCATATTGGTTCACTCCTCCAATTTTAGATTTATTCCGTCGCTGTACAGGGTAACCGCGTCGTTTCGTGTAAGCAGAACGCAGATTCCTGCGTTCTTGAGCGTCTCGACGACCGCTTCGCTCTCCGGCTCTTCGTCGGAGGACGTAATGATCGCGTAGGTCGGCTGCGTCGAGGCAAGCAGATCGTCCAGCAGCGGCTCGTCCTTGCCGTGGTGCGGGATCTTCAGAACGTCGAAGTTCGTCGTATTCGTGTCAAGGAACTCCTTTAACCGCTCCGTCTGCGCATCGCCGGTGAACAGAAAACGGTTTTCCCCGTTCGTGACGGAAACGATCAGCGAGGAATTGTTGCTGCTGTCCTCGTCATATTCCGTCCGCCGCGGCGGATCGACGGAATAGGAAACGCCACCGAGCGTGAATTCATAGCGCTCACGAACGGTAACCGGTTCGATCCCGGCGGCGGAAAGCGCGTTGACGTAGTTCTCGTATTCCTCACTGTCCTTCGGGCAGTTGCTCTGCAGCACTGTGCCGACCGGGATTTCCTTCAGCACTTTCGCCGCACCTCCGACGTGATCCTTGTCAAAGTGCGTAACAATCAGATAGCTAAGCCGTTCGACGCCCATATCCGCGAGATAGGACAGGATCGTCTTGCCGAAGCCCTTCTCGCCGGCATCGATCAGAACGGCGCCGTTTCCCGTCGTCAGCAGGATCGCATCCGCCTTTCCGGCCTTGAAGAAATGGACTGCCATTTCTGCCGGGCCTTCGTTTTCCGACGCATGTTCCGTGCCGGAAAACCCACAGCCGGTCAGAACGAGCGCGGCAGCAAGCAGGATTGCCGCGAGTCTGCCGCGCATATCACAGCGCCTCCTTCGTCACGGGCTTGCCGCAGACGATATTAAGATTGCCGTTGCGCGTGCGCAGGTCGTCGAGGAACGCCTTGGTCGCGTGCGTATCGCGCAGCACGACCTTGTAGCACAGCTCGTAGAGCGTACCCATATTTGTCGTCTTAACGCGCTCCAGCTCGGAAAAGCGGGTGTACTTTTCAAACAGATCGTCGAACAGGCCGTCGTAGTTCAGTCCTTCGGGGATCGTGATTTTAAGCTCGCGCTCGTCCGCCGCGCCTGCGCCGAAGCCGGTCACGCTCAAGAGGAGCCACGCCGCTGCGATGATGACGAAAAACACCGCCGCGATCGCCACATAGCCCATGCCGGTCGCAAGACCGATCGCAGTCGCAAGGAAGACCAGACCGATCTCCTTCGCGCTGCCGGGCGCGCTGCGGAAGCGGATCAAGCCGAACGCGCCTGCGACCGCCACGCCTGCGCCGATGTTTCCGTTGACCATCATAATGACGAGCTGTACCAGCGCGGGCAGCACTGCAAGTGTCAGAACGAAGCTCTTGGAATACTTGGACTTGAACATACCCAGCGCAGCCGTGCCGAGTCCGAGCAGCAGCGAGACCGCCGTGCAAATGAAGAATGCAGCTGCGGTGATTTCCGTTCCTGTAATGATCGAGTTAAGCACTGCGAACGACCTCCTTTTGGCACACGGCGGGCTTTCCGCCGAGCACGAATTGTTGATAATACGTTCCGTATTTGGAAAACCGCGTTGAGAAAATGCGGTTCTCGGAGAGGAGCTTTGACAGCCACAGCGGTGCTGCGCCGGGAATTTTGATCTCCATCAGAATCAGATCATCCGGCAGGAGCGGCACGCCGTGATCGCCGAAACACAGGTCGACGTCGTTTTCTCTGGCGCGAAGCGCGGTATCGAAGGTAATCCGCAGCTCCCCGCCGTCTGCCGCGGCGAACGCCTCACGGTCGTAGGCGATCATCACCTTCGGCTCCGGACGGTAGATCCGCAGGAACCAGTCGATCTCTCTGCCGATCTGGCTGCCGTCGCTTGCTGCCGTACCTCCCAGCCATGCAGCGGCCCGCTGCATCGGCATCGTGACGCGGCGCTTATAGACCACGCCGTCGTACTTTTTCTTGATCTCGACGAACACGTTGTCCCGAGCGCCGGGAACGCCGTAGCTGCGCAGCCGCAGCTTTTCCTTATACACCGGCTTTTCCAGCGACGCACGGATCAGATCGTAGTTTACCGTGTCGTAATAGATGTTGCTGATCGAATAGCGCGGATGCGCATCCGGCTTCATATATGCCGCCATTCCAAGCCGCATGGCAAGGTACTGTGTTTTGGTCAGAAGATACTTTTCTTCATACCGCTTGAAGCAGCTTTGCAGTTCGCTCATGTCGTCTGCCTCCTTTCCGGCGAGGACGCTTGCCTCATCTGCTCACATCATAGCAGACGGCGACGCCGGAAATCTCCGAGAAAGAGCGGCGAAATTTACGAAAAACGCACGAAGCGCTTCGTAAGGATTGCGGCAGTTTTCGCCCTCTAAACGCATTGATTTTGCGGTTTTCGGCTGATATAATAAAGAAAACAGTGAAAGCGAGGAATATCGCGATGCCAAACGAACGCAAACGGATCTACGTCGCCGACGATGACGATAACATCCGCCAGATCGTCAAGACCTTCCTGTCCAGCGACGGCTATACGGTCGAGGACTTCCCGACCGGCGATCTTCTGCTGGAGCGGTTCCGGCAGGAGTCATGCGACCTGGCGATCCTTGACGTGATGATGCCCGGCTCGGACGGCTTTACGGTCTGCACGGAACTGCGGAAGCTCAGCACGGTGCCGATCATTATGCTGACAGCCCGCGATTCGGAAAACGATTACGCTATGGGTCTCGGTCTCGGCAGCGACGACTATATCACCAAGCCCTTCTCCGCGATGGCGCTGCTGATGCGGGTACGCGCCATCTTCCGCCGGATCGACTTTGAAAGCCGGAAGCACGAGGCGCCCGCTGCGGCTGCCGTTTCTGTCGGCAAGCTGACGCTGGACGAGGATCGGCGGCATATTCTGAGCGGCGGCGCACCCCTCGCCCTCACGCCGACGGAATATGAGGTATTAAAGTATCTGATGCTCCGTGCAGATCAGGCGGTCTCCCGCGAGGAGCTTCTCAATTCCGTCTGGGGCTTCGAGGCAGTCGTGGAAACGAGAGCAACGGACGACACGGTGCGCAGGCTGCGTCAGAAGCTGGAGGGCTGCGGCGTCAATATTGCCGCCGTCTGGGGCTACGGTTTCCGCCTGGAGGAGATCAAATGAAAAAGCAGCGACATATCCGGACTCGTCTGCTGGCGACGATGATCGGTCTGCCTTGCGCGATCCTGCTGGCAGTCATGCTGGTATTCAATATCGCCGTGCAGAGCTATATCCGCTCCAGCGTTTCCAGGCAGCTCAATTCGGTGACGCAGAGCGTATCGGATGATCGGCGTATGGACGGACACGGGCCGAAGGAGGGCGAGCCCTTTTGGGGCAGATCTGCTCGCGTGCGCGGCGTGGAATACAGCGCGGCGGTGCGGTCCGGTCAGAACGCTCTTGTCGCCGTGCTGCACGGCGACAGGGCCGTCGCAGAAGAACTGGCAGATTATGTTCGCGCGAACGGTCTGACCGTCGGCACGAAGTACAAGGTCCTGTCTACGGACAGCGGCACCTATACGGTCAGTTTAATTGAGGACCCCGTGCAGGCAGAAAACCGTCTGCTCGTATATGCCGACGTGACTGCGATCACCGGCTTCACGCTTCGCGTCAACCTCATTCTTTTGGTCGTCATTCTTGCGGCAGTCGCGGTCTCCGTTCTTTTGAGCCGCCGCTTTGCAAAGTCCTTTGCAAAGCCGGTGCAAACGCTTTCCGATTTCGCCGCGGACATTGGCAGCGGAGAGCTGGAGCAGCGGGAACTGGATTTCCGCGATATGGAGTTCCGGCAGCTCGCAGAGTCGATGAACCGTATGGTCGAGGAATTGAAACAAGCCAAGCAGAAGCAGGAGACCTTCTTTCAAAACGTCTCCCATGAGCTTCGAACGCCGCTCACCTCCATTCGCGGAAATGCGGAGGGCATTCTCTGCGACCTGATCGAGCCGAAGGCGGCGGGGCAGGTCATTCTCTCGGAGGCGGACAGGCTCGGCGGGATGGTGGAGGATATCCTCTACCTCTCTCGTATGGGAAAAGGGAGACCGGAGGGCACCGTTGAGCCGGTCGATCTGCGGGAAGTTCTGTCGCTCTGCGTTTCCGAACAGCACGCAGAGGCGAACAAAAAGGGACTGACCTTCTCATTCGACTTTGACGAAGCGCCCTGTATGCTGCCGATGCGGGAGCAGGACGCGCAGCGAATGTTCGGCAATCTGATCTCCAATGCACTGCGCTACGCGAAGAAAGAAATCCGGCTGTTCTGCCGCGGCAGCGGTGATGCAATCACTGTCCGCGTCGCAGACGACGGCTCCGGCATCGCGGAGGAAGACCTGCCGCACGTCTTTGAACGGTTCTATAAAGGAAAAGACGGAAAGCACGGCATCGGGCTCGCAATCGCGCAGTCCGTCGCGGAGACGTATCACGGCACGCTGCGCGCCCGGAACGAGAACGGCGCGGTCTTTGAAGCGGTTTTCCCCATTGGCGGATAGGGGCATATAGATATAGAAAGAACGCTGACCGTGCGGTCGGCGTTCTTTTCGTATATTCTGCGTGTTTTCTGCCGTAGCTTTTCGGAGATTCCTTCACCGCCGCGTGCTACAATGATACCGGAAACAAAAATGAACGGAGGTAATCACCATGAAAAACCTGAAGCATCTTTCAATCATTCTTATTGTCGCAGTCCTTGCGTCGGCGCTGCTCCTGTCTGCCTGCGGGATCATCGGGCAGTCGGCAAGCGCGGACAATACGGCGTCGACTCTTTCAAGCGGCACTTCTTCGGTCGCTGCCGGCGAAGCCTACGAGGCAGCGTTTTCCGACCGCGATCTCTCCGGCGAATACGATTCCGACGGGAGTGTGACGATCTTGCTGAACGGAGCGAGCGCAACGGCAAGCTCCGCAGCCGTGCAGGTTTCCGGCGGCACCGTAACGATTACGGCGGGCGGCACGTACGTCCTGTCCGGTACGCTGGAAAACGGCAGCATCATCGTTAACGTCAGCAAGGACGACAAGGTCCAACTCGTCCTCGACGGCGCGACGATCCATTCGGAAATCTTCGCAGCGATCTACGTCGTACAGGCAGACAAGGTATTCGTCACGCTGGCGGACGCCTCGGTCAACACGCTTTCCAACGGCGGCAGCTACGTGCAGATCGACGACAACGACGTGGACGCAGTCGTCTTTGCCAAGGACGACATCACCTTCAATGGCAGCGGCACGCTCCACATCACCGCCGAAGCCGGCAGCGGTATTGTCGGCAAGGACGAGGTGACGATCACCGCGGGCGTCTATGAGATCAGCGCGGCAAAACACGCGATCCGGGCAAAGGACAGTCTCGCGATTGCGGACGGCAGCTTCACGCTCACCGCGGCGGAGGACGGTCTGCACGCCGAGAACAGCGACGACGACACGCTCGGCAATATCTATCTTGCGGGCGGCAGCTTCGTCATCACCGTGGGCGACGATGCGATCCACGCCAACACCCTGCTGCAGATCGACGGCGGCGCCTTCCAAATTACCGCGGCGGAGGGGCTGGAAGCAACCTACATTCAGATCAACGGCGGCGATATCCAGATCTCGGCTTCCGACGACGGCGTCAACGCCGCGTACAAGTCCACAAGCTATACGCCGACCTTTGAAATGAACAGCGGAACGCTGACCGTCGTGATGGGCGCGGGCGATACCGACGCCGTTGATTCCAACGGCAACATCGTCATCAACGGCGGCACGATCGACATAACCGGACAGTCCGCCTTCGATTACGATGGCACAGCCCAGTATAACGGCGGCACGATCATCGTCAACGGCCAGCAGATTGACTCCATCCCCAACCAGATGATGGGCGGCATGGGCGGCATGGGCGGCTCCGGCGACATGGGCGGCTCCGGCGGCATGGGCGGCGGACGGCGCCATTAACACCGGGGGACGAAGATAGAGCTTTTCGCAGGCGTTCACGAGCTCCTCGCGGCGGGACGCGATCTGCTCCGCAGTCTTCTTTCCCATGTTCAATCTCCCGAAAACAAACCGACACCGTGTCAGCACAAGCATTATGCAGCGTTGCCGACACGGTGTCAATATTATATATAATATGAAGATCAGAGAGCGCCTGCAGGCTCATGTCGTCGGGGTGCGCCCGGAAAAGGCGAGACTGCCCTTTCCGTCCTCGCTGCAGTGCGTTCTTTTCAAGGCGGGCTTTATACATCGCATGGAAATAACAGATTCCGGCGTGTCGAGCCTCCAATCACTTTGCTGTCTCCTGCGGTGTTCTCTTTGTCACTTCGTATGTATCCCGCTCGATATGCAGATCATACTCCGTTTTCTCACCGGTTGGAGAGATCATCGTCAATACCGTGTCACCGGCTCTTTTGAAATCGGCGTGGAGAAAATAGTCCTCCATAGCTTCATCATAATAGATGGAAACGTCGCCGTATTTTTCGTCCGCGAGAGAAACCGTCCAGGTATCATCAAACGAGTGCTCCTCGTTATTGCCCATGATCTCCGTGCTGTAAACGGGAGGGTTCAGCAGGCAGAGCGCCGTCAAAGCAATTACGATAGCCGTGCCGATTGTCACTCCCGCAATCCGGATCGTCTTATTCTGGAAAATCAGCACAGGATAAAGGGTGATAGCGCAGGCGCAAAACAGCGTGATCAGAACGTACTTTGGCATGTTGAACTGAAAATCCGAGAAGTACGTGCAGTACGAGCTGGCGGTCAGCGCGATCATCGGCAAAAGGATCAGATACCCCCACCATTTATCTTTCTTCATGTAGTAGCCGATAAAGCCCATGGGGAAACAAAGCAGCGTCCAGATAAACCAAGTTCTGTAATAACCGAACAACTGCCACCCGAGCTGGCTGAAGGGCACCTGGATCAGATAGACCAGCGGCTGACTGATCAAGAAAAAAGCGAAGCATTTGCATGCAGCGTCGAGGTTTGACTTGCTGTTCAGAATAATCAGAATGCCAAATAGAATCCATACCTCAAAAGTCACGGTTATTGCATGGAAAGAGGTATAGCGCAGCGCAGGAATGATCGCCGCGACGGCAGTAAGTACACCGGCGACGATTGCTGATACGATCAGCTTTGACCAGGTGAGATTGACTCCGCCGAAGAGCTTTTTTACCGTCTTAATCATAGTCGTTACCTCTTGCTTCTTTGCTATTTTCCCCTGTCTTCCAAAGCATTCACCCTGCTCAGGAAGCGGACCAGTCCTTCCGGCAGGACATCCGACGCGGTCATTCCTGTGCTGCCGAGCGTGACCAGCTTGTTTTTTCCGTGGTAGTCGCTGCCGGCAGTGACATAGAGGGTGTATTTTTCCGCAAGAGAGAGCACCTGCTGCCGGAGCTTCTCAGAGAAGCCGGAATAGAAGCCTTCCACGCCCTGCAGACCGAAATCCATCAATTTGCGGAGCCGTTGTTCCAGCGCCTCCCCGAGGATCAGCTCATCGCCGCTGCCGTAGCAGGGATGTGCCAGCACGGGGATGCCGCCGCTTGCGAGAATGCCCTCGATGGCCTGCTCGGGGCGGACATAATCCGAGCGAATCCGCAGCCGGTCTATATACTCCTTGATGGCGGTCTCCTTCGTCGGCGCGTAGCTGTATTGTACCATCAGATTGCCGATGTGGGGCTTGCCGGGGTTGTCCAGCGAAAGCAGCGTTTGGATGTCTTCCGTCGAAAAGTCAAAGCCAAACCTCTCCTTCAAAAAATCCAGACGCATCAGCACTTTTTTCATGCGCAGTTTGTGGCCCAGCGCCACAACGTTTTGGATCGGCGCAGCGCCCGGATCATAGCCGTAGCCGAGGATATGATACTTCCCTTCCTCGTCCTTGCAGGAAAATTCCACTCCCTGCAGAAAGACCGGGTCTGCCGGCTTGCGCACGGCAAGAATCCGCAAGCAGCCCTGGATAGCGTCGTGGTCGGTCAGCGAAAACAGTCCAAGTCCCGCCTCCCGCACGCGCGCAAGCAGCTCCTCCGGCGCATCGGTGCCGTCGGAGACCGTTGAATGCATGTGTAAATCGAGTTGTTTTAAAAGTTTCATGGTAATTCCGGCATTGCTTTCTGCAGAATCTGTTCCTCATCCGCACCATCGACGTCGAGACCTGCCGCCTGAATGAGGCGGACGTCCGGAATGCCGTAGAAGCTTCGAGCGAGCGCTTCGACATAGCCAAATCCAAACTCCGTCGGGACGAACTTACCGCCTGCCGTTGTCACATAGAAGAGCCGTTTTGCACGGCACAACGGCCGCGGCGCTCCCTCCGGCGTGTACTCGAACGTGATCCCCAGAACGTTGATCTGTTCAAAATACTGCTTAAGAGCCGCCGGGAAGGACAGATCCCAATACGGAGCGGCAATCACAATCTGCTTCGCTCGCGCGAACTGCCTGGCAAGGGAAAACAGCGGCGCATCGAAGCGCCCGGCGGCAATCAGCGCGTCACGCTGCTGCAAAAAGGCCTCATCGACCTTCGGAAACGGAACCTTCTCCAGGCGCAGTACTTCAACGTCCTCCGGAAGCTGACGCAGCAAGCTGTCCGAAAGCCGCTTTGTTCTCGACCGTGTCCGGACACAGGCGTCAATCAGTAATATACTCATTTCAGAGCAGACCTTCCTGTGTATTGTGTTTCAGGCGCACCGTGGCTGTGCTGCCTCAGATAGACTTTTTGATGCGCAAAATGTTTTTCCCGTCCTTGTATTCGTAGACTACATCGTCCATGAGCTGTTTCGTCATAAAGATGCCAAGACCGCCGATGCCCCGCTCTTCCGCAGAGAGTGTAACGTCCGGGTCCTCCTTTGCCAGCGGGTCGTAGGGGACGCCGTGGTCAATGAAAGTGATTGTCACACACAGCGGGTCGTCCGAGACCTCCACGCGCACCGTCGCCTTCCCTATCTCCGGGCTGTAGGCGTAGCTGGCGATGTTGACGAAGATCTCCTCTACGGCGACCTCCAGCTGCATCCGTGCCTTCGGAGCGCAGTCAGTCGCCTCCAGCCGCTCGCCCAAAAACGCAAGGAGCTCTTCCAGGTTCTCCGGCACCGCCTCGATTTTCAGCTCATTCTTGTCAAACAGCAGGGTGTCGGTCTTATCCAGCAGCTCCAGCAGCTCGCTCTTCCAGTGCGCAATCTCGGCGCGGCCGGTCTCAGTCTCCAGTCCCTTGCGGCGGATGGCGCGGCGGATCAAGCGGGTATAGCCGAGGATTCGCGCCTTGTCCTCCACCTCACGGAGCTTCGTCGGGCAGTTTGTTCCCAGATAGGCCGCCAGCGACTTGCGCCAGAATGTCGTCGCGAGCTGCCAGTCAAAGCCCTGGAATTTCAGAATGATGTCGTGATCCAGCTCAGAAAAGCCGATAAAAGAGTTGTACATAGAAGCGAGCTCGAAGATGGGATGACCCACCGCCAGGGTATCCATGTCGATCAGCAGCACCTCGTCGTTCTGCAGCTCCAGATTCTTCGTGTGGTAGTCGCCGTGCAGCATGTGGTCGTCATGGGGAATTGCCGCTACCAGCGCAGCCAGCTTCTCTCCCGCCTCCTCGGGCAGGTAGTCCTTCATATATTTCGCCCAACCGAGGGCGGTTTCCCTCATGTCCGGCAGCTTGCCCGCGGGAACCTCGGTGCTGTGGATGAGCTTCAGCATCTTGACAAACTCCTCAACGCACCAGTCCAGCTTCTCCGGCTCCCTGGCGAGGATTTTAGCAAAGGAACGGGCGTTGAGCAGCTCGAAGACCGAGCCGTAGCTGTCGCCCACCTTCACCACGTCGTAGGAAATCGCAGTCGGGATACCGAGGATCAGGGCGAGTTTTGCAACCTCGCGCTCGTGCTGGATGTCGGCAAGCGCCTCGGGATTGTTGTAGACCTTGACCACGTTGTCCTTGTCGATGCGGTAGATCGTGCCGTTTGCGCCGCGGCCGATCTCCTCCGCGCCATCCACAGAAACCACGCGGTACGCCTTCTCCACCGGCATCATTTCCGTGAAGCCGGTCATGTCCAGAATTTCATAAACGTCTGAGTTGACGCCTACGATCCGCAGCTCCGGGTGCTCCTTGCGAATGCGCAGAATCACCCGCAGTCCGGCGCTGGAGATGTAGTCCAGCGCCTGTGCGTCGAGCACGAGATCCGTCTGTCCCGCGATCTGCGCCTGGAGCTCTTGCTCCACCTGCGCGGCATTGGTTGAGTCAATGCGTCCTTTGATAGGAATTATCATATTTGCTTCCTTTCCTTGTAGACAGAGGCAGCAGCGCCGCCCACGGTCAGAGCACCAGGGTCAGATTGTTCAAACCCACAGAATTGACATAGTTGGCCTGCTTCACCATACCCATGACCATACGCAGACCGATATGGGCGGCAGGATCGTCAGACCGGTGGAGGTCGAGATAGTTTGTGGGGTCAAAGTGAATACAGTTGTCGCGGATGCGGATGACGCTGCTCTCGTCCGAGAACACCACGCGGACATCCACGTTGTGGTCGCTGCGATCCTTGGTGAAACCGTGTTCGATAATGTTCACGGTCATTTCCTCCACGCAAAGACCGATCAGCATGGCGGTGCGGTGATCCATGCCCTTGCTTGTACAGAAAGCGCACAGCTCCTCTGAGCTGTCGGCAGCCTCCTGTACCGAGCGCACCGCCCGTTCGAAGCAGTTTTCCGGGGCGCTTCCGAAGTCTGGCTCAAGCATACTGTAGGCGTCGGCGGACAGGCTCACGCTGCCGTAGTGACGCCAGACCAGGCAGGAGAAGACAAGAAGCGCTGCCGTCTCGCCGCACAGGAAACCCAGCCATACACCGTTGACGCCCAGGAAGCGGCTGAGCACGAAGGCAAAGAGGACCGGGAACACAAGGTTCTGGAGCAGCGAGATCAGCTCGGTCAGCCGCAGCCGGTTCACACTCTGATAATAGTTTTTGAACGAGGAGTTGAGAGACGACGGCAGCATGGAGAGCACAAACAGCCGAAGACCAGTGACGGCAAGAGACTTCGCCTCCAGATTGCTGCCCAAAAACAGCGTGATCAGCGGCGACGCCGCCAGAACGCCGACCGCCGTCACGACCAGATCCAGCACAACGGCGTTTTTCGTCATGACCTTTACCAGCTCCCGGATGGATCTGCGGTCCCGGTCGGCATAGAAGATGGCGCCCAGCATCATAGCCACGGAGCCGACGCCGGAGCCTACACAGTAGCAGATATTGCCCACCGTAGAGATGACGGAATACGCCGCAACGGCCAGATTGCCCTCCACCGACAGCAGCAGGCGGTTGAGCAAAAACACCAGCAGAACCATACTGATCTGGTTGACTACCGTTGGGATGCCGCTGGAGATGAGCTCTCGCATGACGCTGCGGCGGATCAGACGAGGCCGCAGGCGGAACATAGAGCTCTTGCGGAAAAAATAGCTCGCGCCGATGAAAAATGCGATATAGTAGCTCAAGCTGGATGCCAGACCCATGCCCAACGTGCCGCCCCGGAAGACAAAGACATTCAGAAGGTCGAAGGCAATATCAGACACCGTCATGGCGATCACCGCCGCCACAAGGCGGACCCGGCTGCCGGAGAGCTGCATATACGGCACCATGATCTGCGCGCACAGGAATGCCGGTGCGCCGAGGATGAAGCCGAACAGATATTCCTTCGTCAAGCCGTAAACCGGGTTGTCCGGTCCGGGCTGTCCGGCGCCGAGCAGCGTCGTCAGCGAACCGAGAAAGACCAGCACCAGCACAAGACCCACAAGCGAGATCGCCGCAGCAAGAAAGACGGAGACGGTATAGCAGGCGTTGGTGTCCTCCCGGTCGCCACGACCCATGGACTTGCCGCAATAAACCTGCACGCCGGAGGCGATCATGCTGCCAAGGGCTGCAAAAACCAATAACAGAGGGCTCGCCAGACCATATGCCGTCATGGCCTCAACGCCGAGGAAGCGTCCGATCATAATGCTGTCGATCAGCATACAAAGCGTCACGGTCATGGAGGAGACGATCTGCGTTAGCAGCATCTGCCGAAAGAGCTTTTTGATCATTTTCTTGTCTCCGATCCCTTGTACTCCAGACAGAGCATGGTTAAATCATCAAATTGTTCTGCATCCTGCACGAAGCCGTCCACCGCGCCGCGTACCGTTTTCAGAACCTCTAACGGCGCCTTGTCCTGCGCCGAATTCAGCGCCTCGAGCATCCGTTCGGTCCCAAACAGGGCATTGCCTGCGTCTGTCGCCTCGGGCACGCCGTCGGTATAGAGGAAGAGCTTTGCGCCCGGCTCCAGTTGAAGCTCGTATTCCTTGTATTTTATGCCGTCCATGCCGCCGATGACAAAGCCGTGCTTGTCCTTAAACAGTTCAAAGCTTCCGTCCGGCTTTTTCAGTACCGGGTATTCGTGCCCGGCGTTGGCGGCGATGAGTCTGCCGGTGGAGAGCTCCAGAACGCCGACCCAGACCGTCACAAACATCTCTTCCTGATTGTTCGAGCAGATCGCCTGGTTGGTCATGGTGAGGATCTCTGCGGGCGCCTTGCCCAGCATGGCACAGCTTTGCAGAATGATCTTGGACGCCATCATAAACAGCGCCGCCGGGACGCCCTTGCCGGACACGTCCGCCATCACCATGCACAGATGATCGTCATCCACAAGGAAATAATCGTAAAAGTCGCCGCCGACCTCCTTGGCAGGATCCATGCTGGCGTAAATGTCAAATTCCGCCCGATCCGGGAACGCCGGGAAGATATGCGGCAGCATTGCCGCCTGAATACGTGTGGCAAGAGAAAGCTCCGCGCCGATGCGCTCCTTCTCCGCGGTGATCTCCGTGATCTCTTTGATGTAGCGCTTCGTCTTTTTGGAGAGGTCTGCAAAGGCCTCCGCCAGCAGCTCGATCTCGTCGTTGGTCTTGTACTCGTCCTTCATCTCAAAGAGCTTGCCGCTGACGCTGCTGCTTTGGATGCTCTTTGTCATCTGCTCGATGGGCTTCACCATCCGTTTGGTTGAGATATAAGCCGCAATGAGAGAGAGCGCCAGAACCGCAGCAAACAGGATGAAGCCGAGCGTTCTTGTTTTGCCCACGCCGTCTTCAAATTTTGCGGTAGCTGCCTGGTTGATGCCGTCATAATCTGCGAGCATCTGGACCTCCGACTGCTGGGTGAGCTGCTGATCCACAATATTCAGGACCGACCAGCCTACCGATGGCATTGGCGCGCCGACCGCATAGTACGCCTGCCCTTTCAAGTCAATGGTTCGAAGGCCGGTATTCTTGGTCTGCGCAAGTGCCAGTAGCTCCAACAGCGCTGGATCCTCCCGCAGGTCTGACTGCCGGTCGATCTCTTCGGCCAGAATGCCGCCTCCCTCCGGACCGAGGATCACGCGGCCGTTGCTGTTGACCACATAAGCGTAACAGCCTTCCGTACTGGTGCTGACAAAATCGTCCATGCTTTCCAGGACGACATCCAGTCCCACCACGCCGAGAAGCTCATCCCCTGCCCGGATCGGGATCGAGCAGGTCACCAAAAGTCTGCCGGAAAAGGTGTCGGGCATTACGTCCGTGTAATTCAGTCCGTCCGCTTCGATCGCTCCGGTGTACCAGGGACGCTCCCGCACAGGGAAAGACAAGGGCCGTCCGGTTTCATCCAGCTTCACCGCCGCCTTTTCATCCACGCAGAGAAATGTGCCGTCCTCCAGTCCGATAAAGCAGCCGTCGATCTTTTCGGAGTTGCTGTGCATGGCGATCATCGGGCTGCTCAGGTGAGCAATCACGCCGAGAAGCTCCGACTGCGTATAATCCACGCCCTCCTCGGTGAGGACGTAAGCCGCGCTTGCGCCGTCCATGGACGCAAGCGGCGGAGAAACCGGCTGCGGAATGACGTCTTCACGTTTCTCCAGCAGGCTCTGCGCCATAGACTGCAGCGTATACAGATTCCGGGTAATTTCCAAAAAATCGTTGTCGGCAAGCTGCGCCTGGAGCTGTGTGGTCGACGTAAGGGAGCCGTCGATCACCGCACGCATGGTCTGCGAGGAAAGCGTCGATATCGACGTTTGCTGCTCCGTTCTCGTGTCCTCCACGACCCGGACGAGCTGCCGGTTTTGATATAAGCTGATCCCGGTGAACATGGCGCACGCCAGAAGAAGCACCAAAAGCACCAGCCGGAGGGTTTTGCGCTGGACGCCGCCGAAGGTGATTCCAAAAATCTTTTTCATAATGCGGTCCTTATGCGATCGTCAGAATATCGACGAAGCCCGTAACCTCAAAAATCTCCAGAACAGTCTCATTAACGTTCGTCAGCTTCATGCTGCCCTGCTTGTTCATCTGCTTCTGTGCAGAAAGCAGCACGCGCAGCCCAGCAGAGGAGATGTAGTCCAGCTTGGCAAAATCCAGAGTCAGCGCAGTCAGTCCGGGAATCGTATCCCGCACGACCTGCTCCAGCTCCGGGGCGGTCATCGTGTCAAGACGACCTTCCAGAGAAAGCGTTCCGCGTCCGTCTTCGATGGTTTTCGTGATGTTCAGCATAATAGATCCTCCTGTTTGTTGTTTATCTGATTCGTGTCTGTGGTGTTAGGTATTAGGGATTAAGGTCGGCGTGTTCAGCGCAAGAACGCCCATGCAAACAGCCCGGAATGCCGCAGCGGGGAGCTGCTCTTCACGCTCGATTTCTAAGAACACTGGCGTTTTCTGTGGTTTCCGGGGCACTCTCCGCAAGGGCAAAATGCGCATGCTCCGCAGAATACTAATTCTATTATATTATAATAGCATAAAAACGTACAAAAGCGTTACACTTTTTTACTCCGATGAAAAAATTTTTTTCGGAGCGCATTTTCATCCTCTATTGGTGTGCTGAAGCGAAAAAAGGAGGGATGCGGCATATTCTCATTGAAGCTGAAGCAGCAAGCCGTCTATGCGCTCACGGGATGTTTCTGAAAGAACTCTCACCGCCTGGCGTCGGTTTTGAAGTGATGGGCAAGGAGTCTTGCAAGCTGTGTGGGATCGAGCCGTTTTATAGGAATACCCGCTTAAATGATTTGATGCGCCAGATGCCTCGGCCTCTGGCGCATCGCAGACTGTCAGGAAACGTAAGGAGCGGGTAATTCGGAGGGAAAGAAAGTGTGAAAGAAAACCGTCAGGGTTCCCTGTCTACTTTTGCTTGACAGGTGCAGCAGATCACCGTCTGCTCGGCGTGTTTTTTGCCCCCCGTGTGGGGTTTTGTATGGGTTTTTCATTTGGACTCAAAAACAGCGTTTTTTCAATCTGTAATAAAAAGTTGCAAATATAGCAAGAAACGACCGGAAAACAATTAGTTTCCGGTCGCAAATGTTGGTGGAGATAAGCGGGATCGAACCGCTGACCTCTTGAATGCCATTCAAGCGCTCTCCCAGCTGAGCTATACCCCCATATTCACTTGGCGCATTTCCAACGCGCATGGTGATTATAGCAGATGTAATTCGAAATTGCAACTATTTTTTTGCAGTTCCGGTATTTTTTCATAAATAGCGTTTTTCCGCCGCGAAAAACTGATACCGGAACAGCATGATTGAAAGAAGCGCCCCTCAAATGCTTCTAGGCATTTGAGGGGTGCTCAATTCATGAAATCAGCCGGTTCCGAATTCTACGCAACGCCAAGAACCGTCCTCCTGCAATTGCAGGCTGAATCTCCGGTAGAAGACGAGCTTACCGGCATACTTGCCCGTTCCCTCATGCGTATTGCCCGCCCGAATATCAACCGATTCCGGATGCCATGGAACAAACGCGCATGAGAATTCGCCCTTGACGGTTTTCCCGTCTTCACTGACCTCGAGCACGCTCCACTCAATGACCTCATAGTCATCCGCGCCGAAGCCGTTGCCCGGCTCCAGCGAATGCATGTGTTCGCCGAAGGCGGTCGTAACGAAGTATTCCGCCGCATCCTCCGCGCTGCCGTCGAGTCGGAAGGAAATGCGGGAAACGTTCGTGTCGTAACCGTCATAACAGTCTTTGATTATCTCGGCAAGAGACGAACCGGAAGCATACTTCGGCGTCGAGCACCAGACGCTTGTGCCGTTCCCGTCGGAATACTTCACCGTGCCCGCGCTGTCCGCGCGGAAAGTCATGTGCTTCGTTCCGTCCGCGGAAACCGCCGTGAGCCAGTAGTCCGCCGCCGCAAAGGACGGCGCATTCAGTTCCGTCCAACGGAATGCGTCCATGCCGTTCCAGATTCTCGGGCTGAGATACGCAGCTTCGCCGGTATAGGTATTCCACGCGGAGCCGTCCGCAAAATAGAGCGTCAGCGAAACATCGCCAGACGCAAACAGCTCCTGCACGGCGGCGCTGAGAGACGCGGCGGAGGCTTTGTTTTTCTGCTCTGTTGGCAAGCCTTCGTTCACAAACGAAACCATCTGCCAGCCGTCGCCGTACTTTTCCAGCGTCGCTTTGTAATAAGGATCACGGGCGTCAATCACGGCAGGAGGCAAGAATCCCCAAAGCGTCACCACAGAGCCGTTTTCAACACCGACGCGCGGACTGAAACCCGAAGTCTCCGGGATTTGATTTGCTGAATAATTGCTGAAATAATCCAGTTCCTCCGACGTCAACAGGCGACCTTCGTTTCCGAAGAACGCGGTCGCCTCCGCTTCTTCCGCCCACGGCATCATTAGATCAAAAATGGCAACGTAATCCGACGGTTCTTCGTCATCTTTCAGCGTCGGCGGAAGGAGCCAGCCCGCCGCGTCGTCTGTTTCGACGTAAACTAGGCAGTTTCGCGCAGGGCCGTAGAAGGTGATCGTCGCATGGGGCGCAATCAAGCGTGCGTTGATATCCGCAATATGTTCGTCGATTTCGACATCATCTGACGGATACTTTTCCCACGTGAATTGCTTTAGTTCTTCCAAATAACGCTCCGCATGGGTCGCTGCGGCTGCGGAATAAGCAATTTCCTCCCAACCGTGCCGCCCGTAATACCCATGATAGGTCACGGTCGTTTCCCGCGAGTCGATTGCGTCGAAGATCGCCGGCAGGTCGGAGGGCTCCAGCTTGGCGCGCTCGGTGGTCGGCTCGGTGGTCGGCTCCGCAGTTTCGGTGCGTTCCGTCGGGGTCGTTGGTTCTTCCGTTTCCGTCTTCGCGCCGGTGAAGGTGCAGCCGACGGCGATCGCGACGATCAGCACGACAGCGATTAGGGTATAGATCGCCGTCTTCGGCTTCTTGACGATCAGTTTAATGCGCTCCTTAATGCCCCTGCCGCTGCCGGTCATGGTGGTAGCGGCGACGAAGAGCGCCGGGCGCTTCTCGCAGGTCAGTTGAATTAAAGTGCGTCCGTATTCCGCGCGGTGCTCCTCGCCGATGCGCCGGATCGTCGCCTCGTCGCAGGCAAGCTCCGCGTCATTGCGTGACATCACTGCGGCGATCCAGACGAGTGGATTATACCAGTGCAGCGCGAGGCACAATCCGCGCAGGAGCGACCAGAGATGGTCGCCGTGCCTGCGGTGGGTCGCCTCGTGCTCGATCGAGTAGCGCAGGGAAGTCTCGTCCTCCGCCACCTCCGGCGTTACGTAGATTTTCGGGCGTATCAGTCCGAACAGGCAGGGCGTGTCGATTTTATCGGTCACGAATACAGGCAGCGGCGCGTGTTCGCCCTCCAAAGGAGTTCTTGAGCGGCGCAGTTTCCTATAAAACTGCAGATTCGTGAGCAGCAGCCACAGCGCGACCAAGCCCGCGCCGGAACCCCATACGATATTCAGGATTTCGTTGACCGTAAGCGGCTCTGCCGCAGCGGGCGCCTCTGCAGCGATTTCAGCAGGCGGAATTGTCGCTGTGCTTTGCGCAGGCTGAGTCTGCGGAACTGTGACGGGCAAGCTCTGCCTGACGTTTTGATTCCCCGCGTACGGATTCTGCGGATGGTAAACGGGCGTTTGATCCGTGTCCGCGCTGATCGGCGCGCTGATCGGTATGCTGTTCAGCATGACGTTCTCTGCCGGATACGCCGCCTGCGGCTGTTCTGTTGCAGGGCGGACAACAACGTTCTGCACGCTCATTTCCGTGCTGCCGAAGCTGACCGGCACGAGCAGCCGCACCAGTACCAAAAGCCACAGCGCGTATTGCAGGCGCAGACTCATCCTGCCCTTGAGAATACAGCGCAGGACGATCACGACCGCGGTCAGAACTGCCGACGAGATAATCCATTCAAGCATTTTTGTCCGCCTCCAATCCCTTCAGAAGCGCGTATAATTCGTCGATCTCCTTTTGGGACAGCGATTGCTTTTGCGTCATGGCGCTGACCATCAGATGGACGCTGCCCTTGTAGACTCTGCTGAGGAAATCCTCGGTCTCCTGTAAGGCGGCGTCCTCGCGCGAGATCAGCGGGTGAAAGGCCTTCTTCCCTTCCCCCGCGTCGCCGGACACCGCGCCCTTCGCCTCTAACCGGCTCAAAAGCGTCAGCGTGGTCGAACGGCTCCAGCCGCACTTCTCGTTCATCTGTTCCGTTACCTCTCGTCCGCTCAACGGCGCGTGCTCCCACAGGCACTCCATCACGTCCCATTCCGCCGCCGTCAGGCTCGCATTGTGCTGGCTCATCGCAATTCCTCCTTTGTTGTCTACATCTGTAATCAAATAATAACACAGCAGTTTACATTTGTCAACAGTTTTCAAAAAAGTTTTCTTGCAATCCGGACGGTTTCGCGGTAAAATCGGAGCAGGAAACCAAAGGAGGTAACGCGGATGGAAGAACAGAAACTGGACGCAAGAATTGAGAAAGCACTTCCCGCATGGTGCGAACGAACGAAGTTGGATACCGTGCGTCTGCAAACCACGTTAGAAAAGGTCAGCAAGAGCCGCTTCGGCGGCAGTCTCGGCGAAGCGCCGCTGGACGAAAACGGCAAGCCGCTGCGCCTTTTGTGCGCGATCTTCTGCAGCGAGATAAGCGGCGTGCCGGACTTTCCGGAAAAAGGCGTGCTGCGGTTCTACATGCAGGAGGAGCCGATCTACGGCATGGACTATCAGCAGCCATGCGCACAGAAAAACTGGCGCGTGATCTACGACCCTGAGGAGCCGGACGATCTGCCGCAGCCGTGTAAAGAAGAGATCACGGAGTTTGCGATCAAGGGCTGCTTCTGCCTGCAAACGAGCCGGAAGTCCGAGCCGCTCGCGCCGCCCGATTACCGCTTCATGGACGACTTCCGCTGCTATATGCTGCGCTACGGGCGGCTCAAGCCGATCGACTGGGACGAATACGACGCGATCAAGGCGCGTTATCCGCTGCGCGGCAACAAGATCGGCGGCTATGTGTGGAGCACGCAGGACGATCCGCGCATGAAGGAGATCTATCGAAAATACGATACCGTGCTGCTGCAGATCGACTCCTGCTACAAGGGCGACTGCCAGATCAGCTTCGGCGACGACGGTGTCGCGCTCTTCCTCATTCCGCACGACAAGCTGAAAGCCCGCGACTTCTCCGACGTGATGTTCTGGTGGGACTGCTATTGATCACATAAAACAACGCCGCATTTCCGGTTGGAAATGCGGCGTTGCTTTATATGCTATACGATTGACGGTACGGTTTCCGGTCTGGCCTTGTCCCAGATCTCGTCGACGTCGAACAGATCGTCCAAAAGCTCCGGTCCCCAGAACATGCGGTAGCCGTCGATGTTTCTGCGACCCTGCCGGACGTAGTCGTCGCGGATCTGCACCCAGTAGGGCGTGGAGCCGTCCACGTTGCAGAAGAAGCGGTAGCCCGCCTGATACATGGCTTCGTACTTCGCTCCTTCATAATTCTCGATACCCGCGATATCGCTGCCGTACGGATAGATGAAAATATCGGAGTCGCCGACGATCGGCTGCACCTGCGTTTCCCACTTGTTCACGTCCGCAAGGATATCCTCGGCGCTGTTATAGCCGTAGCCGAAATGCGCGTAGCTGTGGCAGGCGATCTCCCAGCCGTGATCCTTGAGGCACTGCGTCACGTCCTTTGCCTTCTGAACTTCCTCATTGTAGGCGGTCTCGCCGAGGATGTCCTTCCAGCTCGGGTGCGTCTTATAGCCAAACACGCCCTCGTAGCCGGTCACCGCAAGAATGGCTCTTGCGCCGTGGTAGCTAAAGTCCGGATGCGCCTGTACGAAATGCTCCAGAATCGGCGCGAGGTCGTAGTCGCCCAACAGCTTTTGTCCGTCCGCGGCAATATACTCGCAGGTCGGATAACCGTCCTCGCCGATCACAATGCGGTTGGCAAAGCCGTCGCCGCCGGCGTCCGGATAGCGGTCTCCATCGCTGTCTACCATGTATTCATAGTAGTTGACGTCGTCCTGCGAAATCACGATCGGTTCTTTTCCGGGCGGCAGCCAGATATCGCCCTGCTTGAATACCTCCTTGCCGCTCGCGTCCTTTTCCACCTTCACGATGTCGTGGATGCGAACAAGGACAAAATCGCGCTTATACAGCTCTTCCAGAATGCGGTTGAACTCGGTCACAGTCGCCATGTACTGATTGTAGCCGGTCTCCTTGCTGTCGCCGTCAAAGGCGCGGTCGGTATCCACGATCAGGCTGTGGAAGAAGATGTGCGTGATCTGCGTGGTATCCTCGTAGCGCACCAGTTTTGCCTTGTCAGCAAGATAGCGGGCGTTTGCAGAAGACAGCTCCGGCTGATCCTGCCAGTCTGTGCCGAATTCCTGCAGAATGGAGATCGCTTTGTCATAGTCATAGCCTGCCGCGACAAAATCAGCGCGTTTCAGAATATCCTCGATCCGCTCCTCCGGCGACAGCATTTGCTCCGTTGCGGCAGCGCTGTCCGTCGCATCTGCGCTTCCGCTGCGCTCAGAGCCGCCGCCGTCCGCATCCGATCCGCCGAACAATTTGACTGCGCCAAAAATGATGAGAGCCAGAATGGCGATAATCAGAATTGCACATCCGATGACGATCGCCCAGCCGCCCCAGTTGACGCGGCTCTTTTTGCGGTGCTTATTGTGATTCGCAGCGCTCTGTGCCGGACGCTGCACACGATGACGCTGTTCGGAAGTGCGCTGATAGCCGGACTGCGTGCGCTCGCGCTGCTGCGGCGCCGGTTGATAGACCGGACGGACCGGCTGCTGCGGGATCTCGCGCTCCTGCTTCTGCTGCTCCTGCTCATGATACTGCTGCAGGATTTTTTCTACGTCCCATTCTTCAAAATCAAAGACTTCACGGTCTCTATGGTTATTGTCCATTTTCTTTGATCTCGCTTTCTTTATATTGCCTGTGAATTTTCAGTCGATGTCTCTGACGACTTCCTCCGGGGGATTGTCTAAAGCCTCGGGGTTGCGCAGGAGCTTGTGGAAGTATTTCATCGCGGTCGCGTAGTAGAAGCCGTCGACCGTTCTCTCATCGCAGTTCATCACATAGTCCACATAGCGGCGCACGACGACGCTGCCGTCCGCGTCGATCTCCTGCTTGCGGTACTTTCTGCCGACGGCGATGAACACGGGCAGGTTGCCGAAATCATACAGATGGTGCAGGATGGGCGGGATGCCCAGCGAACCCATGGAGGTGAAAATGACCGAAGCGTGGAACGGGCTGACCTCCAGCAGGAACTTTGGTATCTTGCCGAAGTAGTCCATGACCTTCAGGACCCAGACCACGAATTTCAGCAGCAGACCCGGAAGGCTCGCCAGCACACCGGCGACCGCGTCAAAGCTGCTGTCGAGCGGCGTGCTCTTGACTTCCTCATAGACCTTGTTGAACTTTTCGTAGATCTCCTTCGTCGTGTCTGTCTGCGTCAGATGGAGCTTGATCATCGTCTCCTCTCCATCCGTGCGCATGTCCTTCTTCATCGCCATGGTGAACTGGATATCCTCGTCGCGCTGATAGACGCGCTGTCCGGACAGAAAACGGTTGCAGCCGGGGTATTTTGCGATACTGCGCACGTATGCGGCAAGAATCACATGGAAGATGCCGAAATTCTCCATGCCCTCGGCGCGCTTCCTGTGGATATACCGCTCGACGTTGGTGATCTCGATCTTACCGTTGATTGAATTGGACGCGCCGTTGCGGTTCGGCATGATGTAATTTGCTACGACGGACATGCCGTCGATCGTGCGCAGTCTGCGGCCGTCCGAGCGGTCGCCCCAGGTCGGATGGTACTTGCCGTCCGTAAACTGCCGCATGGCGAGCGTGGCGACGAACAGCGCGCCGACCATAAGGATGTTGGCGATCTTTTCGAGCAAAGCATAGGTCTCCAGCGCGCCTTGCGAGGCAATGAGATCATAGATCAGCAGCGCAGGCGGCAGAAGCGTGACAATCTGCAGCACCCAAAGCTGCTTGGAGCGTCCCGTCATAAAGAAACGGTAAACGAAATAGAACGCCAGATAAAGGATACAGCACGCGATCACATAGCGCATGTAGCCGAACAGCGCATAGCCGCCGCCCAGTCCGTTCGCTGCGCCGGGGTCTTCTGTCAGGCGCAGATGCCAATCCAGCGCGATCTGTCCGAAGCTGACGCACGCCCAGAAAACGGGCTTGGTCGAACGATACAGCTCCTTCGGTCCGCGGACGGCAAGAATAAAAGCAAAGCCGAGCGCGCAGAGAATCGGCAGGATCTTCTGGAAGCAGAGATTCACCGCAGAGAGCTTCTGACCGAAGCAAAGCGAAAGGATCTGCAGGACCACGGAACTGACTGCCATCAGGGACGCAAGCCACGTCAGAGGATTCTTTCTGCTGACATAATAACGAACAATTCTCATGTTTTCTCCTCCTTATTACAGACGCAGGCGCTTCATCATGTCGGACACCTGATTAACGTACGCCTCATCCACGCTTTGCATGATCGCATGGGCCTTCTTCCCCTTATCATGTTCTTTGAACAGGATGCGGAACAGCCGCGCGATCCAGGCGAGCGGGAGAAAGATGGGACAGCGAAGCAGCCGCGGATACATAGGCCGCATGATGCGCAGCGGCGGGAAAGAATTGCTGATCAGTACCCGCAGTTTTGCGCCGCGCACAGAAGCGGACTGCCGGAATCTATTTGCATTAATCGTCAATTCCGTGCCATAAATGCCGGAATTCATCAGATAATCCGTCAGTTCCTCATCCTGCTCGGTCATGCCGCCCTCTTCGAACCATTTGTTCAGAAGCCGGCGCATTTGCTTCGTAAAGTGAAGCAGTTCCAATTGCTCAAGCTTCATTTCCGCCGCCTCAAAATCGCACAGCCCGCTCGCCTGCCGCTCGTAGAGATAGAGGTCAAGCATTGGGCGCAGACCGCAGCCGTACCGGGTAAAATGCTTCACCAGATGCGCGATCATGTAAAGATAGAAGTCCTCTTCCGTCAGGAAGCACTCCGAAGAGCCGTCCTTTGCCGGAATGACCCGCTCCCAGACGGACGCAAAATATCCGTGGAAGGACAGCTTGTCATCAAACAGATACCGGTGCATTTCGACGGCAACCAGCGGCGCTAACGCAAAGTTCAGCGTCGTGCCGTTGTCCTTTTCATAGGTGTAGCCCAACGTCTGCATAACTGCATAGATTGTCTCATCCGGGGCGTCTGTGAGGATGTCGATATCGCAACTGCTGCGCATCTCCGGTGAAGGATAGAATTCGCGCATTCTGCTGCCCTTGAGCAGAACGAAGCGGATCCCTTTCTCTTTCAACGCGCTGCAGAGCCGGAGCAGCTCCTGCTCCTGCCGCAGATACTGGAAGGTGCACACCTCCGCGTATTCGGCGAGTGGACGCAGCTCCTCTTCGCTGTAGCGTTCGTCCTTTTTCAGACCGCAGTAAACGATATTCGCAAGCGCCTGCTTTTTCGCCAAAGCAAGCATCTCCCGCACGTCGGCTTTCCCCTCTTGCGGAAGGACCTTATTCCCGTTGAGGCAAAGGTTTATCGCATTGATAAACGCATTTTTTTGATTCACTTTGCCCTCTCCTTCCGTTATTCTTTCCGCCATACCATTCGATTGACGACGCCCGTATAGGACTGGATCAGCTTGACCACTTTCGTCGATACGTTTCGGTCGGTATAGTCCGGCACCGGAACGCCGTAATCGCCGTTCGCATTCATACTGACTGCGGTTTCCACCGCCTGCAGCACCTGCGCGCTTGTAATTCCGGCAAGGATGAAATTGCCTTTCTCCATTGCCTCCGGACGCTCGGTGCTCGTCCGGAGGCATACCGCCGGAAACGGCCTTCCTTCGGAAAGGAAGAAGCTGGATTCCTCCGGCAGCGTACCGCTGTCGGAGACGACGGCAAAGGCGTTCATCTGAAGATGATTGTAGTCATGGAACCCGAGCGGCTTGTTCTGCCGCACCCGCGGGTCGAACGTGAAGCTGCGCTGCGCGATGAATTTCGCGCTCCGCGGATGGCAGGAATACAAAATCGGCATATCGTAGCGCTGCGCCAGCGCGTTGACCGCGTTCATCAGGGAGAAAAAGTTCTGCTCGGTGTCGATGTTTTCCTCGCGGTGCGCGGAAAGCAGAATGTACTTCCCTCTCTCCAGACCCAGCCGCTCCAGAACGTCCGACGCCTCGATCTTTTCCAGATTGCTCCCGAGCACCTCCGCCATCGGCGAGCCGGTCACGTAAGTGCGCTCCTTTGCAGTGCCCTCCGCGTTGAGATATCTGCGGGCATGCTCGGAGTAGCAGAGATTCACGTCAGCGATATGATCGACGATCCTGCGGTTCGTCTCCTCCGGCAGGCATTCGTCAAAGCAGCGGTTGCCCGCCTCCATGTGGAAGATCGGGATATGCAGACGCTTGGCTGCGATCGCGGACAGGCAGGAATTCGTATCGCCCAGAATCAGCAGCGCGTCCGGCTGCTCCTTCACCATGAGCGCGTAGGACTTCGCGATGATATTCCCGATCGTCTCGCCGAGGTCCTTGCCTACCGCATCCAGATAAAAATCCGGCGCGCGCAGACCGAGATCCTCAAAGAAGATCTGATTCAGTTCATAGTCATAGTTCTGACCGGTATGCACGAGAGTTTGCCGGAAGTAGATATCGCACTTCTTGATCACCGCAGACAGGCGGATGATCTCCGGCCGCGTTCCGACAATGGTCATCAGTTTCAGTTTTTCCATATCATACCTCCAGGAAATAGGTGTCCGGTTTGTCAGGGTCGAAGCATTCGCTCGCCCACATCAGGGTCACCATATCGGTATCGCCCAGATTCTCAATGTTGTGCGTGAAGCCCGTCGGGATATCCACGACCTCGAGCTTCTCGCCGCTGACGCGGTACTCGATGATCTCGTCGCTGTCGATTCGCCGGAAGCGGATCACGCCGCGGCCGCTGACGACGAGGAATTTTTCGTTTTTTGTGTGATGCCAGTGGTTCCCCTTGACAATGCCGGGTTTGGAAATATTTACGCTGATCTGCCCGCGGTCTGCCGTCCGGAGGATCTCTGTAAAGCTGCCGCGCGCGTCTTCGTGACTGCACAGCGGATAGGAAAACTCGTTATCGGGCAGATACGACAGATAGGTTGCGTACAGCTTTCTCGTCAGTGCGTCGCCCATGTCCGGCACGGTGAGGTCCTTCCGAGAGGCGCGGAAGCTGCCGAGACGGACAGCAAGCTCGCCGAGCCGGATCTCATGCACCGCCGGTACGCTGCAAAAGCCGCCTTCGCAATGCTCTTTCCCCTGCAGGGCAGCGATCAGCTCCGTCACGACGTCGTCGATATAGGCAAGGCGCAGCACGGTGTCCGGATTATTGATGCGGATCTGCAGCCCGCGCGCGATATTGTAGCAGAACGTCGCCACTACGGAGTTGTAATTCGGTCTGCACCACTTGCCGAACAGGTTCGGGAAGCGGTAGATCAGTGTTTTCGCGCCGGTTTTTTCGCCGTATTGCCGCATCCGCTCCTCCCCTGCCAGCTTGCTTTTCCCGTATGGATTGTCCAGCGCCGCCTGCGTGGATGAGCTGATCATGATCGGGCAGGTGTTGCCGCACCCCTCCAGCTTTTTCAGAAGCGTATCGGTAAAGCCGAAATTGCCCTCCATGAATTCCGAGGCATCTTTCGGGCGGTTGACGCCCGCCAGATGATATACAAAGTCGCAGTCGCGGCACCATGCGTCCAGGGCTTCCGGCGCGGTATCGACGTCATATTCAAATACTGTGATATCCGCAGGGATCCCAAAGGATTGATCCTTCCCCGCCGCGATGTTCTTCAGGGTCGCGCAAAGGTTCTTCCCGACGAATCCCTTCGCTCCGGTCACAAGTATGTTCATAGGTTTTCTTCCTTCTCTGTTCTTTTCAGCGTCCGATCTCGCTATTCCAGCTTCAGAACATCGTGGTCCTTCCCTCTGATAATATGAAAAGAAGCGGTTTGATCGGTAAAATTTGCCCGCGGCAGTCGATAGCGCCGCATCGCAGACAGCAGATTCGTCTGCCCGCCGCCGGCGATAAACGCAGCGTCATAGAGCTTGTGCTTCTTCATCAGCTCCAAAGTCGTCCGGTCGTACAGACCGTGAGAATACGCAAAAAGCCGGATCTCTTTGCCCGTGATCTCCTGCAAAACGCGCTTGGATTCTGCAAACTCGCGCAGCTGCGCTTGTGCAGGCAGCTCCGTGAGGAGCGCGTGTGAAGTGCCGTGCGAACCGACCGTCACCAGAGGATCGGCGGCAAGCTCCCGCAGCTCCTGCGTGGTAAGATAGCCGTCCGTATCCAGATAGTCCGTGACGATAAAGAGGGTGAACGGAATGCCCCTTCGCTTCAGTTCGGGATATGCTACGCGGTAAACGTCACGAAGGCCGTCATCAAAGGTAAGCGTACAGGGATTGCGTCTTGCAAAGCGACGCTTGCAGTAGGCGTCCATGGAAATGAACGGGAGGCGCGCGTCCAGCAATTCGGTCAACGTGTTTTTAGCGAGCACGCATTCGCTTTTTTTGTTCAGCTCGCCGTCATCAATGTGGTGAAGCATAATGACCGTAGAAGACGGCAGACGCGCGAGAATCTTTTTAATTGTCTGCTTGATCCTGCCCATCGTGTTCACCCTCACTGCGCTATACCCGGTGAAGCAGCTTCTTGATCCTGTACTTCAACCGTTCGATATGATAGCGTTTCAAGTAAGTCTTTTTGGCGGCTTTTTTCAGTTTTCCCGGACGGTAAACTGCGAAAAACCGCTCTCTGCATTTCCAACCTGCCGCATAGTCCTTCGGCGCGAACGCATAATCGGAATACCGGTTATCGATCTCGTGCAGATCGAACGCCTGCATTTGCTCGACCGCTCCGCGCCCCTTTTCGGTGTTTGCGACAAGAAGGGACAGTCCCTTTCCGTCATCGATTGACGGATCGATCGCTTTATAACCCCAGAAGTCCGCGATCGTGATATCTGACAAGTGTTTCTGCCGATACCTGCATGCATAGCAGGAACGTCGCAGGATCGCGTTGGCGGTCAGAAAGCCTTTGTAATATGCGTCAAGATAGAATGGGACGGTCTTCTTTCCGCTTGTCGTTTCAAGCATCAGTTGCTTATCGTCCTTGCCCCATGCGAATTCCTGCGGCCGGAAATCCAAACGGATGAGTTTTTCGTTTTTCCTCAGCTTGCCCCGCAGATCATCCTGAAAAATTCCGGCGGAAGGTACGCCGTGGCAGATAAAATCGCAGATCAGAAGGTTTTCCCCATCTCCCAGCGCCTGCCGCACGCCGGCAGCCTGGCAGGGCGTGCCGCAAAACAGCACTCTGCGTCCGCGATCCAGGTTCTCTTTTACGGCAGCGATCGTCTTTCCCATTTCGCTTTCGATATATTTGCTTTTCTGCAGTTCGGAAAGTGAAACCTGATCCGTCGACTTATGGCGCAGCAGCAGCTCGTCATAGTCGAACGCCGCCCCGTAAACACTGCCGCCGGAATCCAGTATCGGCTTAGCCAGCGTTGCGAACGCTCCGCCGGAAGAGCTGGCAGTTCGGACGCTTTCGTCTTTGGAAAAGCCGTAATAGCTGTGCTTTTCGGCTCGTATATCCTGCTCGTTCAGGCAGTGGCAAACCTGCTCGCACTTGGCGCATTGTACGCACTTTTCATGCGCAATGCGCGGGTAGTAAAATCCCTCCGCATCCATCGGAAGCGTAATGCACTGCTGCGGGCACACCGACGCGCATGCGCCGCAGGCCGTGCAGACGTTTTTGATCTCTTCAATTCTCATATCTGCACCGCCTCCGAACGATCCGCCTACAGCAAAGCCTCTTCCACAAAGCGCTTCGACTGCGCAGCGAGCGCTGCGATTCTCGGAGATACCTCCGAATAATCGATCTTCTCGTCTCCCGTGCCGCCGTTGAGGCAGGCACACTGCGCGCAGTGCGCGCGTTCCATAAGATTCAGCGCTCTTTCCGCAAGCTCGGGATTATGGTCCGTAAACAGGAACTGCTTCTCAAAAATCAGGGAGAATGCGACGCCATGGAAGGAATCCGTCACGACATATCCGGCATTCTTGTATAAATCCAGAAGCTCCAGCGGACCTACATCGCGCAGCACCGTATCTGCGTGCCATTTCATGAAGCCGTCCGTTACGACGACAAGCCGCAGATTGTGCTTTTTTGCGGCAAGACGCGCGGCTTCGTCGCTCTCCTTCCCGCCCATCAGACGGTAGTAGAGAAGATACGGCTCGCTTCCCATCGGGCGCGGCTCCGCCGCGCCGCTCCAGAACGCCTTGTCTTCCAGAAATACAGGGTCAAGCGTCTCGACCGCATTTTTGTCCGTCAGTGATTCTACGATCGCGACGCCGCTTTCTTCTCTGACAGAGATCGCTTGAAACCTTGAAAGGCCGGCTGCGGTCGCAGCTTTTTTCTCTTCCGGGATCGTCTTGGTGCCGAAGCTCGCCGCATAAGCGATTCTTTTGATCTCATCTCCCCCGAAATTCAGGAAAAAGGCTTCTCTTTCCTCTGCGATGCGGTTGGGATTGAAAACCTGATCGCTGCCGGTAACATAGCAATCCGCATCCGGCGGATCGGCGCGCAGATCGTCCAGCGATTCATAGCGCTTTGTCAATTCGAGATTCTGCGTCACAAAACGGTCGAATTTTTCATATTTGCGTTTCTTCTTGCCGGTATAAAGCCGATTGAGCAGATAAAACGGGATTGCCTTCGCAGAAGCCGGCTTCTTGTTCAGCGGATACAGCGCGCGAAGATGCGGCGTATTGAAGTCGATCAGCTTGACGTCATCCGAATAATTCATCAGGAAGGTCATCAGAGAATACGCCTGCAGCACCGCGCCGTAATTCTTCGGTGTGTGAAATGTGATCAGTCGGATGCGTTTACCTCTCATTTTATGCTCTCCCATGTTTCCGTCATGTCGCTGTGTCAGATTGGCCACAGTTGGCGCGCTACTTCATTTCTATTGCCCTTTTGGCGATTTCTTCATAAGAAAACTCATCCTTGAACGCCATCGCTCTGCGCTTCATCTTGCGGACTCTTTCCGGGTCGGTATACAGGCTCTTCAGCACCGACGCGGCAGATTCGGCAGTGACGTCCTTCAACAGGATCGCATTTCCTCCGTTGCTGATATGACGCATGCCGTCCCATTCCTTGAACACGCAGGGGAGTCCGCAGCCGCATGCCTGCTCCCAAAGGACAGAATGCGTCCCGGGGAAAAAGCCGAGATCTGCGGCAAGGAAATAGTCATAGACCTCGCTTGCTCGCAGCCAGCCGATGTTTCGGATATGGCGGTCGGCGGAAAGCGCATCCACCGCATCCTTCATGTCCTCGGTCACACTGCCGAATACAATCAGCTTCAGCTTGTCTGCATTCAGATTTTTAACCGCCTGCATCAGCAGATGGATGTTCTTTGTTCGGTCGATTTTTCCTCCGCTGATGACGACGAAATCATCCTCAGCGAGTCCGAGTTCGGAGCGGACCCTTGATCGAATCTGCGCTCGATGCGCAAAATCAATTTTGCGGGTATCCGCGCCCATGACCAGTAGGTCGATCTTTTCCGAGGGAAGACGGTAGACCTCTTCCATGTACCGGCAGCGCCACGGCGTCGTGCCCCAGAAGATTTTCACCGGCTTTTTCAGCGTTCCGATGATCGGTCGCCAGATGAGCCGCATGAACGCCCGCTGCTTCGCGGTGTCGACCGGAGAATTGAAGTAGTCTGCGTGCTGGTCGGCATAGGCTTTTACGCCCTTATGCTTGCGCAGATATCTTGCGATCGGGATATCTGCGGCAGAGGTCAGACCATGGACGAAAATCACGTCGGGCTTTACCCTGTCGATCGCCTGATATACGCCCTTGTAACGATTCAGAAACAGTTCTTTTCCAAACAGATGCAGCTCGTTCCGCTCCAGCTTCATCACATGGATGGAATCGTCATTATCATATTCCCTTAGTCCTGCGTACTTTGGGTCGCCCAGGCTGCTGTTTGAAAAATCAGAGGTCAAAATCGTAACGTCATTTCCCAACAGCTTGTGGTATTTTGGCAGCAGGTTTTCCTGGTATCCTAAACCTTCAACATAAAAGCACGCCAGAACGATGTGTAGTATTCTCATAATCAATCACAGTCCGCGGAGTTATCCCCACTTGTCAAGAAACGCTGCAGCATCCGGAAAATCGGCGCAGCTCTCGCGCAAGCGTTCTTCCGGCCAGTCCCACCATGCGAGCTTCTGCAAACGCGACGCCGTTTCAGCGTCAAAGCGTTTTCGAATCTCTTTCGCGGGAACGCCGCCTACCACTGTGTATGCCGGAACGTCTTTGGTCACGACCGCGCCTGCCGCGATCACCGCGCCGTCGCCGACCGTAACGCCGCCGATCAGCAGCGCGCCGGCTCCGATCCAGACGTCGTTTCCGATCACTGCAGGCGCCGTCGTTTCATCAAAAAGCGTCTCAGATACGAAGCTCATCCCGCATTGCTTCCCGGTGGAATAAAACGCAGGATGCGTGGAGACCCACGATCTTGTCGGGTGCGTTCCGCTCACCGTCATGACGCGGTTTCCGACGGAGCAGTACTTCCCGATGCTGGCGTTGATGCGGCATTCTTCTCCGATATAGGAATACCTGCCGAGCTGCCCACTGAAGATGCTGCCCGCACCGATCCGGTTATGTCCGCCGAATGCAGCGCTCCTGCTCACCTTAGCGCGTTTTTCGATCTGTACAGTCGGATTCTTCAGGCAGATCAGTTTTTTCTTGATTAAGTTGCGCATTTCCGCATCTCCCTCAGCCGTACCTGCTGTACGCCTTGATATACTTGGATTTCTTCTTTGGCAGTTCCTTGTTAGCGTCGGCCGGCAGGGCGTCTTCTTCCTCCATTGAATTGATGCAAGCGGCGATCAGCACGAAGAAGCCGGCGTTGTGCGCCAGATAGCTGCCGCTGAACATCAGTTTTACGACGCTGGAAGAGAAAAGCGCCAGAATCAGCAGCCGCAAGGTGTTATTTTTCGTTCTGAAGCCCTTAAAGAACAGCACGCCGAGCGTTGCAACGATCACTGTTCCGAACAGGAGACCCCATTGTGAGATCAGCTCGATGACCAGATTGTGCGCATAGTGGTTTTCTCCGACCGTTCGATCTCCGTACAGTCCTCTGCCAAACAAGGTGAATTCTTCAACGATTTTCTGCTGGATATCGCCTCTGCCGGAGTTGTTGGAGAAATCGCCCTCCAACAGCAGTTCGATCGTGCGGCTTTTAATACCGATCGCATCCACAGAGTCCTTCATTGTAAGAAGGATCTGCTGCCACAGCACCAGAACAATCACGCCTCCGGTCAGAAGACCGCACACCAGTAAGGTTTTCTTTCCCACAGAAGCCTTGCTGATCAGCAAGTATCCGATCATGCAGAAAAGCGTGCAAACCAGCGGTCCTCTTGCGCCGATGAAGAAGATCATGAGTCCGCCGACAATTGCAGTGATCAATGACAGGACCTTTTTCTTTTCAAAGTAATAGATAAACGAAAAGATCGTAGCAAAGACGAGGTTATAAGAGAAGCTCATATACTCTGGCTGCGTGTCTCTGAGGAACATCAGAAAAAACGAGCCGAGAGAGCAGAATACAACGATCACCGAAAAGCGCTGGCAGATTTCATACATCCGGTCGTAGTCCGTAACATATCTCATAAAGATATACGCAGGCAGAGAATATATAAACAGCAGATACACCGGATTGCTCGCAATATCATCCCACCGGGTAAACATAAAATCCTTGTTGCTTTCCGTAAACGTATAAGAAAGAGCGTAGGCGACCGCAAATCCGATCACAATGATCAGGACGTCGATCTTTATCTGAAAATGAAGCTGCTTCAGGCTTGCCAGAAGCATTCCTGCCAGTACCGCATAGCAAACCAGAGTATCCAGCGCGAAGCCTGCTCCGAAGATCAGGCGACATAGCTGATTGACAAAGTGGACGATCGGTGCAAAACAGATCATCATGCAAATCGTTATAATCAGAACCTTCTGATTTCGATCTTTATGTCGTTCGGTGTTCAGCTCGATCGTCTCCTTTCATCAAAAGTATGGACATGCTTCGTCCGTGCTGCCGGGAGTCCTTTTTGGGCAGAAGGGCGGCTTTTGAACGCGCGCAAACGCATTTCTACGGGCTGTATCTGCTGTAGGCCTTGATGTACTTCGATTTCTTTTTCGAAGCTTCCTCATACTCTGCGGCCGGCAGCGCGTCTTCCGTCTCAAGCGAATTGACGCATGCAGCAATCAGCACGAAAAAACCGGCGTTGTGCGCCAGATAGCTTCCGCTCAGCATCAGTTTAATGAAGGTAGAGGAGAAAAGCACCAGAATCAGCAGCTGCAGGCTGGTGTTTTTTGTCCGGAAGCCCTTAATAAACAGTCCGCACATAATGGTGAGGAATCCCGCTCCAATCAAATATCCCCACTGCGCGATCATTTCGATGATCAGGTTGTGCGCGTAGTGGTTATCCCCAAGCGCGCGGTCGCCGTAAAGCCCGCTGCCAAACAGCGAAAAGCCTTCTATGATCTTTTCCTGAATCTCGCTGCGGCTGGAATCGCTTAAAAAATCTCCTCCAAGCAGAAGATCAATCGTGCGGCTCGAAATGCCGAGCGAATCCACCGAATCCTTCAGCGCCTCCAAAATTGGCTGCCACATCAGCATGATGATCAGCGTTCCGATCAGGACGAAGCAAATCAAAAAGACTTTCTTCTTAGTAGAGGCTTTACTGATCAGGAAATAGGCGGCCAGGCTGAACACGACGCATGCCAGCGGGCCTCTCGCGCCTGCAAAGAAAATCAAGACGCAGCCTGTGATCGCCGCAATCAGCGGTAGGATTCTTCTCCTCTCGAAGTAATAAACCAAAGAAACGATGGTAGGAAATACGAGATTGTAGGAAAAGCTCATATACTCCGGCTGGCTGTCTCTGATGAACATCAAGACAAACGAGCCAACGGAGCATAAGACAACGATCTCTGAAAAAACATGGCAGATTTCAAACATCCGATCATAATCCGTGACATATCTCATAAAAACATAAGCAGGAAGGGAATATACGAACAGCAGATAGATCGGATTGCCTGCGAAATCGGACCATTCGGTGAACATAAAGCGTTTGTTGTTATGAATGAAGGAATAGGAAAGCGCATAGGAAAGCACAAACAGGAGCAGGATGACCATTACATCGGTTTTGACTCTGTAGTGGAGCTGCTTTATGCTTGTCAGAAGCATTCCTGCCATAATCGCATAACAAACCACGGTATCCAGCACGAAGCCAGCTCCAAAGATCAGTCTGCACAGCTGATTGATGAAATGGACGATCGGCGCAAAGCAGATCATCGTGCAGATCGTAATGATCAGAACAGTCTGATTTCGTTCTTTATACTTCATCATCAGCTCGATCGTCTCCTTTCCTGTGGATTACGGCAATGCGGCGTCTCCGTCCTCGGAAAGCGCATGCTCCAGTATGCTGCGGATGCTTTCCCTGCCGTGACGCCGGTAACTCGATTCTATCTCGGCAGTGGAAATCTCTTTGCCGCAATTCGCGTTTAAGAAGATTTGCAGGCTCTTCTGCGCGTCTTCTGCATTTGATACAAGCAGCGCGGCGGGGTGCTTCGCAAGAAGCTCTTTGCTCTGCCCGCTGCCAAAGCTGATGATTGGTCGGCAGGCAGCGATATACTCAAACAGTTTGCTCGGAAGGAACTCCGGCAGACTGTTTTCGACGTTAACCAGAAAATCAGCACTTCTGTAGATTTCCCCGATCTTCGCGTGAGAAACCGGCTCGTGCAGCACGAGCCTGCTGTCGAGCGCGGCATATTTTTTAACCGAATCCTCACAGCCGACACTGTAAAGGTGCAGACGGATATGCGGATCTGAGAGCGCATGGAACGCCGCGAGCATTGGCTCCGGATCCCGGAGCTTCGGGTAGAACCTTCCGGCATACACACAGTTGATATGCCCGCTTGCGAATTCGTTGTTTTGAAGCGCCGTATCGGAGACTTCAGGCAGCAGATACGGCAGCCGGCGGCAATCGGGATTGCTGCCGCGAAGATCCGCCCTCGCCGCAAAGACTTCTTCGGACAGCAGCAGGACGTCGGCGCAGGCGCAGACGCTGCGCTCATAGGCGGCAAGTCGTTTCATGCTGTAGCGCAGCGGACGGATGCGTCCGTCTGCCGCATAGGGATCGACCGTGTAGGCGCACCATCGCACATTCGGATTCTCCTGCTTAAACGCCTTCGCTGCGCAGTGCGCGGCAAAGGGCGAACAGACGGAGAAGACAGCGTCGAACGGGCACTCCCGGTGCAGGTCCTTCAGTCGTGCAAGCGCCTGATCGCGAAACCACGCGAGATTGCCGAGCACACGTGTTCTCATCTGCAGCACGCCGGCGGCGTGGGCGGCAGCGCGGTTCAGAGAGGATCCGCGTCGTTCCGTCTGCATTCTCCTTCCGAGCAGCGCATGCACGCGGATCCCGTCCTTCTCCGCCTCCGCAGGAAGATCGGCGGAGCTGATGCAGATCACGTCGATATCATAGCTGTCGCGCAGCAGGGAAAGATAGCGCTTCGTGCACAGCCCCGTCGGAGACGGCGACGGAAAATAGACGCCGCATAGAACGGCAAGGTGTTTTTTCATTGCTAAAGAATCCTTTTCCAGTGGCGGACGGTTCCGCGCAGACCTTTGCTCCCGTAAGCGGTCTCTTTCCAGTCCTTGTCCGGCAGCAGCATTTCCTTCCATCCGGCAACAGCCGAGCGGTCGTGGCAGGCAATCTCGATCCGCATCACGCGCGCTCTGGACGGCTCCGGCAGCAGCACGCCGTGTTCGGCATCGTAGACAAGCCGCAGGAGCCGGCGGATATCCGGCTTTTCCGCGATCGGAAGCCGTGTTTTTGCAATCCGGTTGGAAAGATACGCGGCGGTATAGAGTCTGCGTTCCGTATGGTCCTTCTTTGCCTGCGCAGCAATGCGCGCCCATTCTTCTGCTGTCAGTCCGTCCGCCGCGTTAACGATATCTCGATACAGGCGGATCGCAGGCGCTCTGCAGAAGGAATGGAGCGAAATATGGAGCAGACAGATATACAATAACGCTTCGCGCGGCGGCAGCAGGATTGCCGTATCACGATAGGCGCGCAGGCACGTCCAGTCTGTGAAGTCGTCCGTGCGGACCGGGCAGGGCTGGGTCAGCCGAGACAGCGGGAATACCTCAAAGCCGAGCGTAAAGCCCTCCGGCAGTCGCTCCGGATGCGAAAAGGATGCGGAAATAAAGAGTTTCCCAGCGGCGCGTTCCTCGCAGCGGTAACCGAGGGAGGTCATCACCCGCTTGACTGTCGGGTATTCCGACGCATCGACGTAGTTGTCTACGTCGCCGGACGCAAACAGCGCCGTATCGCTGTCGGCCGCAAGCATCGCGCCAAAATTCTCAGACACAAAAAGCTTCCTGCAGTCGGCGGCGCGGAGGGCGGCATAAACTCGGTCCAGCTCCGCGATCACCTTTTGATTGCGTTCCGCGTAGTGCTCGTAGATCGGCTGCCATGTTTGCGGCTCGGCGTCCAGAGAAAGCATCAGTTTCGCCAGAAACGGCAGCATTTTCGCCTGCTTTGCCATTCTGAGAACGGTATCGCCGCCCAGCTCCGCGGCAATGCGTTTCAGCTCCTGCTTTTCGCTCTGCGGGAGATCTTTGCGGACAGAGGCGTTCGCCAGCACAGAAAACCGTATGAATTTGCCGTCTGTCTTCACGCGATTCCGACCTCCGTTACAGCGTTCTTCAAATCCAGCAGATAGTTGTCATAGATGTCTCCGCCCCAATTTTGAGGAAGCTCCATCATATCCTCCATGTGGAAGAGAATATCTTCCAGCATCACGGTATATTTCACAATTGCCGGCGGCACTCTGTCCGCCGGTTCGGTTCGATCCGTGCGGTAGGCGTCCGCCGCATCCGAGCGCAGAAACTGCAGCCACTGATCTGGCCTTCTGAGTGAATACGCAAGAACCGCGCTGTCGTACCAAACGCTGCGCTCCCCTGCCGTTTCCCAGTCATAAAGAATCGTCTTGCCGTTTGCATCCACCCAGATATTTCCCGTTTGCAGATCGCCGTGGCTCATGGCGACAGAAAACTCTGTTGGAAGGTTTTCTTTGATAGTATCGTATTTATCCAGCAGCCGCAGGGTGTCGTCGGCTGTTTTGATCTGTTTTTTCTCCCTCGCCGCCGCGCAGAGCGAAACGATCCGCTCCGTCAGCGTGCGGAGGTAGGCGCGGGCATCCGTTGTGTGCGCCGTATCGTCTGCAAGCATACGAACGGCGTTGAAGGCGTCCAGCATCCCCTTTTGATACAGTGCCTCATCCGTGACGCGCGCCAGCGGATGGCCTTTCAGGATCGGCTCTGTAAACCACTTATCCCCCCAACGCTGCATCGGCAGGAGAAAGTCGTAGTGATAGTTCAGGCGAAATTGCAGTTGATTTTGAAAGTACTCGTCGGAAAATCCGTCCTTGATTCTGCACCCGACCACACCGGTTTTGTAGTGAAAGAAGCGAATGCTCCGGTTGTTCGGCGCAATGACCAAGTCGCGCCCCACCGCCTCCTGCGGCTCAAAGCGGAATCGGTAGGAAGCAAACAGCCGTCCCGTATGCATCATCGCAAACACATAGGCTTTCACCGCAATGCGCTTCAGCCTGCTGCCGCGCGTATTCCATTCGCTGTAGAAAAACGCCTGCGCCGCCTTTGAAATGTCCGGCGGATACAGCGCGGAGAGCCGCGGCTTTATCACGAGATTCGCGTGCTTTTTCTGCCGCACAAGCGTTACGTCCGTTTGCTCCGCTTCTTTGAAGTAAGCCTCCACAGTGGAAGAGAGCAGGCCGAAGAAGTCTTCCCGATCGAGCATGGAGGATAGATCCATCAGATGTCGTCTCCTTTTTCCAGTCCGAGTGCCTGAAGCACCTGCCCATGAAGCTCCTCGCGAGAGAGAAGTCCGTCCATGATATTGGTCCAACAGCCTTGCTCTGCATATGCGCGATATGCCGCGATCTTCTGCTTTTTCAGGTCAATATCTTCGATCCCGGCGGCATGCTTCTGCCGATCCCGTTCGAGGGAAACCTCTGCAGGAACGAAAAACACGAAAGAAACCTTTGGTTTTGCGGCAAGCCTGCGGACAAGCTTCCATAGAATGGATTTTTCAAGATCGACATGCGGAAAATCAAATTGCAGCTCCACCGCCGTGTCCCAAAGGTAGCGGTCGCAGAAGACATAGCGGTGCGTCAGGTTCAGCAGACGGAAGTGGATCGCCCAGTACCAGCACAGATCCAGCAACGACACGCAGTAGAGGAATTTTTCTTTTTTCGGATTTGCGAAGAACGCATCGCGGTATTCCCGCTTACCTGCGTCGTCCATTTTGCCGTCGCGGCGGACGAGCTTTTTCAGGAAGACGACAAGCGGCGTTCCGCGCGCCTTGCTCCATTTGGAAACATAGCGCAGGCGGTGTTCGTCGCAGTAGGCGCGCAGAAGCTCTAACTGTGTGCTCTTGCCGGAGCTGTCAATGCCGCTGAAACTAACGATCATATCAATACTTCCTCATAATACGATAGCCGAGTCGCGGACATGCGGTCAGCACGGCGGCGGGCAGCCGAAACCGGAGCTTGCCCCTCCAAGCCTGCCTGCCGATGGCGCTTCTGCCGCCGCAGGCCCTATACAGGGTCAAAAAGTCCGGGCAGGAGAGCATGTGCGCCGCACCGTGGAGCAGCGCAAACACGGAGCGCGGACGAAACTGTTCGGCGATCCCCGGTGTCAGCCGCCCGGAAATCTGCTGCAGCAGGCGGTCAAGACCGCCGATCGCCGTCATGATCTTCGGAATATCCGAGCCGGTCATGGTCGAATTCTCATGCAGAACGTAGCGGTACAGCGCGGCGGGATTATGCAGCACGGGATCGCGGTTGAAGGCAAGGCACTTCCAGATAAACTGCACATCCTCCGAATAGCGCACCGCCTCGTCAAAAAGGATCTGATTCTCCGTCAGGAATGATCTGCGCAGCAAAAGCGTTGGAAGCAGGAAGCGAATCTCTCGGTCAAAAAACACCTGCTGCGCTTCCTGCGCACTCATGCGCCGCGTATTCATCGCATTTGCTGTTTCGAAGGCCCCGTCCGCAGCTTCACAGACGGAAAAACCCGTAGAGAATATACTGCAGCCGGGCGAATCCTTTATCATTCGCTCATAGGCAGCAAGGAAATCAGGCAATACCGCGTCGTCAGAATCGACGGTCATCACCCATTCGCCCGAAGCCGCCTGCAAGCCGGTATTGCGCGCCGCAGACACGCCGCGGTTCTCGGTATGTATCACCCGGAAACGCACTTCCGTCTGCCGGAGGATCGCCTCTGCAAGCGCAGCAGACCGATCCGGCGAACCGTCGTCGACAAGGATGATCTCAAAGTCGCGGCAGGTCTGCGCGCAGAGCGAGCGAATACAAGCTTCAATGTACGCTTCCGTTCGATAAACGGGTACGACAACAGAGATCATTTCAAAACTCCCAGAACCTTTTCACAGCATGCGGACGCAGTATAGTTGTTTTCCAGATACTCTCTTGCGGCGCGTCCCATCTGCTTCAGGTCGGCGGCGGAGAATGCGGAAATCAGCTTTGCAAACTCGTCCGGCTTTGCGCTGCTGCAGGCAAGTCCGAAGCCGTTTACCTCCGCGATCGCGCCCATGTCCGTCGCGCCGTCGCTGCACACCAGCAGCGGCATACCGTTTTCCATATAGGAAAGCGCTCTTGAAGGATAATTCGGGATCGTGAAGCGCGGGTCAAGGAAGACCATGCCCACGTCGCAGCCCGCCGCCAGCCCGTCATACTCCTGCTTCGGCAGCAAGGGAGAGCGCACGACGTTTTCGGGGCGCTCCCGCGCAATGAAGTCGTCCAGAAGCAGCGCGTCCGTCCCGCTGCCGCAGACGAGGAAGAACGCATCGGTGCGGTTTTTGCATTTCCGCAGGCAGTCGATCAGATAAGGAACGCCCTGGGGCCTGCCGAGATTGCCGCCCAGCAGATAAACGACGGCTTTTTCGGGAACGTGGTATTTCTCGCGCAGCGCGGCTTTCGCCGCCCCGCGGTCTGTGACCTTACAGGGAATAATGCCGTTGGGACAAATCTCCGCTTTATCGGCGGGGATCGCCGGATTATGCTCCAGCAGATATTTCACGTTTGCAGGCGACATACAGCCGATCTTGTCCGAAACGCGGTAGAGCTTCTTCTCCTGTGCCCGGAAGTATTTATAGATCAGGCTGCCGCCGGAGAACATGTGCAGATCGACTGCGTTCTGCGGAAAAATATCCTTCAGCATCAGATAGGTCGGGCAGCGGAACAGCTTCTTCAGCTTTTTTACCGGCGAGGCGAGCGTGATCGGCGGGGTGGAGTAAAGGATCAGATCAAACTTCTCTTTGCCGAGATGTTTGCGGATCGCGCGGTAGTAGCGGCCGCTCATCGTGACGGTCGAGATTCCCTTCTCAATCAGTGAAACGCCTGCGGTATTCCCCGTCTGCACGGTCAGAAGCGTGTAGGTCGGATCGTCGGTGCGGGCGGTCTTGACTCCTGTGCTCTTCTGGCGCGGCGTCACGATAAAGGGGCGGTGCCCCCGCGCGATCAGCTCCAGCATCAGGTCGGAATATATGTTGTGCATGTGAACGTCGGTAAAGACGTTCATCGTCAAAAAAAGAATATTCATAGACAGCCCTGTTTCAAAAGAATTACGCTCTGTAAAGCGGGAAGAAATCCGGATCTTCAAGATGTCCGCCGTTCTGTCGGATACGCTCGGCAGCCAGACGGTCATAGGCGTCGCGGTCAAAAATCATCGTGCCGACGTAAAACGGAACGGGATCCGCATTCGTAAAGCTGCGCTTATAGCGGAAAATCCCGTCGTCAACGCGGTAGCCGCCGCCGAGGACGAAGCCTTTTTTGCCGCTATCCACGCACAGCTTGATGACTTCGTCCTTGAGAAAATCATTCGGGCGCATGGAATAGAACTCTGCTTCCGTGCCGCCGAGGAAGGAATAGACGTACTGCTCCGAAATCAGGACGAGTTCGGTGGAGACGATCACATCGTCCTTCAGCACATGGAAGAAGAGATAATTATACGGGATATACGAGGCGATCTTCTCAAAGAAGCTCTTTGGGAAATAAAAGTATTCTCTCGCCTCATTGCGATTCATGGTGTCGTAGTAAATGCGCATAAAGTCGTCGATGTGATCCATGTTCTGCTCGATCATGATCTCAAGTCCGTGCTCGCGGGCCTTCTTCACGTTTTTGCGCACCTTGTGCTCATATTCCATCCACAGGGTCTCATACGGGCGATCCGTCGGAACGATGATATTGTCCTTGACGTATCTCGTCTTTCCGTAGTACAGCGCGCGGACGTCCGTATTGTCCGTCAGATGGAAACGGACAAATTCGCAGACGATGCCGCGCTGCCTGCAGTAGGCTTCGAACGCTTCGGAAAAGCACTGCATCAGCTTTTCTTTGTCCGTGCTTTCCAGAATGATCGGTCCGCCGTAGCCGTAGGGCGTAGAAATATCATAGAGCGTCCTGCCGTCGAGCCGTGTCGGGATCTCGCGGAGCAGGAAGGTGTGACGGATCTTGCCGTATTCGTTTTCGAATTCGAACGTCTCGCTCGGACCGTCGGTCTCTTCAAAGACACGGGCGTAGGCAGGACTGAAGCAAATATCAGACATGGGTCAAAAATCTCCCTATTTCATCTGCAATTCTCCGCATATCGTCCGGCGCGTACCGTTGATCGCAGACCGCAGAGATTTCGGTATCAAAAAGCGGCGTGCGGCTGCCGCGGAAGGTATGGTCGCTCGTCCGCGGCCAATGCCGCGGGAAGTAGATGTCGTGCTGTACCAGATGCGAATGAAGCGCGTCGCGCAGCTCCGGCGCAGTCGTCAGCGGCACGAACAGCGGGCAATCGCCGGATCGTACGTTTGGAAACAGGCAAGTCACCTGCTCCGAGCCGAGATCGTTGACCGCCTGCGTCAGAAGCAGCGCGTTCTCTCTGCGCCTGCTGCAGAGCAGATCGGCGTCAAGACGCAAAAGCTGCGCGGTCGACCGCGCATCCGCCGCTTTTCCGCGGTAGTGCTGCTCCAGATAGGCTTCCGCGTCGTCAAACATCCGGAGAAACACCTGCTTCTCATCCGATTCTTCGCGGATATAGGCGTTTTTCAAATCGAACGCGCGGTTGCGGATTTCGCTGTAGCCCGGGCAGTCTGTCAACGGCGGAATCGTCATCATGCCCCGCGTTTTCAGACAGAAGCCCATATTGATATCCGTCCATTTGCGGACGCTGCCGTAAATATAATCTGCCGGAAACGAAAAAGCGCGATAATCCGGCATCAGGAGCGAATGCGTCGCGTCGAAAACGATCGTTTTCCCGCGTTCGCGCAGTTTTTCTGCACAGGCGCGAAGCGCAGGACTGCTGAAGCCGAAATACTCCATGAGCAGGACCGTATCGCAGTCCGTATCATCAGGCAGGTCGAACGCGATCCCGTCCGCGCCGGCATAGACCTCGAAGAATTCGACGGAAAAGCCGTGCGCGAGGAACGGCTCGATCATCGTATGGCAGCAGTAGGACGGCAGCAGCGCCTTTTCCGCCCGTTTGTCACGCTGCAGATCTGAAAGCACGCAGTCCAGCGCCGTTCTTCCGCTCAGTACGAGGCGCAGTCCTTCAAGCTCCGGGAGGATGCGCCGCCCGCCGCAGGCGGGCTGACAGCCCGTCCAGAATTCGCTGCCGATTTCCCGTCTCATCTCTGATCGGATTTCAGGCGGGAATAGGATTTCAGATCGACGTAAGCGCCGTTTTTGAATACGCGGGAACGAAGGACGCCGTCCAATCGATAGCCGCACCTTGTGAACAGCTTTTCCGAGGCGGCATTATAAGAAACGATATCCGCGTACAGGCACTGCAGGCGCAGCTCGTCAAAGGCATACGCCGTCAGCGCGTTCACGGCGTCCGTGCCGTAGCCCTTTCCTCTTGCAGACTCGTCCAGCTTCAGGTGGATCTGCGCGGTCCCGTTCTTCTGGTCGATATCGCTCAGGATCACCGTTCCGAGTCCGATCTCGGGCTGATCACGCAGGGCGATGATGCAGCGAAGCGTGTTCGGGACGTCCTTCTGCCGTTCCGTCCAGCTCTCCTGCGCATGGCAGGAAACGGGGAACGAGCTGCCGCCGAGCATGCGCTCGGTAGCCGGATCGTTGATCAGCCGCAGCAGCAGGGCGTTGTCGGTTTTTTCAATGGCGCGAAGAAGGACGCGTTCTCCATAGATATTCATACGGACTCGTACTCCTTTTCCGTTTGTTGCATTCTGTATGTATCAAAGTCCGGCAGGCTGTCCACGCCGCGCACGCCGATGCCGGATCTGCCGAGGGCGACTGCCGCCGTCCGGAGCAGGATCTTCACGTCCTGCCGGAATGAAACGGAAGAAACGTACTGCAGATCGTAAGCAAAGCGATCCTCCCAAGTCGTCTCGTTGCGACCATTGACCTGCGCCAAGCCGGTCAGACCGGGACGCACGCAATGGCGCAGCCGCTCTCGGTCTGTATAATACGGCAGATACTGCACCGCCAGGGGGCGCGGACCGACGAAGGACATCTGACCTGCCAGAATATTCAGAAGCTCCGGCAGTTCGTCTGCGGAAGTCGTCCGCAGGAAGCGGCCGTAGCGCGTCAGACGCTCCGCATCCGGAAGAAGCTTTCCCTCCGCGTCACGCGCGTCTGTCATGCTGCGGAGTTTTAGCATGCGGAAGATCTTCTCGTTCCTGCCGGGACGCAGTTGGGTAAAGTAAGGATTTCCTTTGAACATGACCGCGCCGATGATCGTCAACACCAGCAACAGCGGCGAAAGCAGCAGCAGCGCGGTCAGAGACAGGAGAAAATCAAGAATTCGTTTTATGTATTTTGCATACATGTTGCAGCATTCCCTCAAAACATTGCTTTTATGATTTCAATAACCTCGTCTTGCTCTTCCGGCGTCATTTTGATGTCGCTCGGCAGGCACAGTCCGCGGGCAAACACGTCTTCGCCGACGTTGACGCCCGGCAGGGTGATATAATCGCAGTCCGCAAACACCGGCTGCATGTGCATCGGCTTCCAGATCGGGCGGGAGTCGATGTTCTCTTCATTCAGCCGCGCCATGATATCGAGCGGCCTGACCGGGCAGCCGCGGTCTAAGAGGATACACGAGAGCCAGTAGTTCGGCTCGGAATCGGCGGTATGCGGATTCATCTGCAGGGGAAGATCGGCAAACGCGCTGCGATAGCGCTCATAGATTTTCTTTTTCAGCGCGCGGTGTTCATCCAGATGCACAAGCTGTCCCCTGCCGATGCCGGCGACGATGTTGCTCATGCGGTAGTTATAGCCGATCTCGCTGTGCTGATACCAGGGCGCGGGGTCCTTCGACTGGGTCGCCCAGAAGCGGGCCTTCTTTACAGCAGCTTCGTCATCGGAAAGAAGCATGCCGCCGCCGGAGGTCGTGATGATCTTGTTGCCGTTGAAGCTCAAAGCGTTGTAAGTACCGAAGGTGCCGGTCTGTCTGCCGCGGCAGACTGCGGACAGCGATTCGGCCGCGTCCTCGATCAGGATCGCGTGACGGCGGTCGCAGATCGCGCGGATCTCGTCCAGCTTTGCCGGTGTGCCGTAAAGGTTGACGGCGATCACGATCCGCGCTTGCGGATACTTCTCAAACGCCAGATCCAGGGCGCGCGGATCCATGTTCCACGTCTCATACTCCGAGTCAACAAAGACCTGTCTGCCGCCCTCGTAGGAGACGGGATTGACAGAGCCGGAGAAGGTCAGGTCGGAGCAGAGCACCGGTTCGCCGCGCCGCAAGCCGCAGAGCTTGAGCGCCAGATGGAGCGCAGCCGTGCAGGATGACAGGGCAGCGGCGTGACCGCAGCCGATATAGTCGCAGATCTCCTGCTCGAAGCTGTCCACGTTCTTCCCCAAAGGCGCGATCCAGTTGGTGTCGAACGCCTCCTGAATGTATTTCATTTCCTCTCCGTGCATCGTCGGAGAAGAGAGCAGAATTCTCTTTTTACGCATAGCAGTTTTCCTCCGTGAATCCGGAAATTTCGAATAAATCACATAAAGTGACACAGGATTACCCAATATACTATGTTAAGATATATCTTATCACCAAGGCTGTTATAAGTCAAGAAATATATCCTTTTCTGTTGTGGTCGCGCGGCTGCAAAACCACAAGATATAGCTGCGTTTTTTCAATTTCCGGGGAAAGGCGCGTTTTTTGGAAAAAATGCGAATATTTTTGTCAAAGAAGTTCGAAAAACCATTGACATTTGCGGGATTAGCCTATATATTGCAAATTAGAGTAACATGCGGAATACTGCATTTTACTACTTGAAAAGAAATGGGGGAGGATACATGTCCCAGGAGCTGATCCGCTTGACAAACCTTGTGATGGAATTTGACGGAGAACGTGTTTTGGACTCAATCAATCTGTACATCAACGACAAGGAATTTCTCACTTTGCTCGGCCCGAGCGGCTGCGGCAAAACCACCACACTTCGTGTCATCGGAGGCTTTTTGACGCCGACATCCGGCGATGTTCTGTTCGACGGGAAGCGAATCAACGACGTTCCCGCATACAAACGTAAAATCAATACGGTCTTCCAACGCTACGCTCTGTTCCCGCACCTTGACGTCTATGACAATATCGCCTTCGGTCTTCGCATTGCGAAGCTCGATCAAAGGGAGATTGACGAGCGGGTCACGGAAATGCTGGAGATCGTTTCACTGAAGGGCTTTGAAAATCGCAAGGTCACTTCCCTCTCCGGCGGTCAGCAGCAGCGTGTTGCGATCGCGCGCGCACTGGTCAACCGTCCGAAGGTGCTGCTTCTTGACGAGCCGCTCGGCGCGCTGGATCTTCGTCTGCGCAAGGACATGCAGAACGAGCTCAAGCGCATCCAGCAGGCAATGGGCATCACCTTCATCTACGTCACGCACGACCAGGAAGAAGCGCTTACCATGTCTGACACCATTGTCGTCATGGATAAGGGCAAGATCCAGCAGATCGGCAGGCCGGAGGATATATACAATGAGCCGAAGAACGCATTCGTCGCGGACTTCATCGGCGAATCCAACATTCTTGACGGCGTCATGCTCGAAGACTGCAAGGTCAAATTCTTCGGCAGGACCTTTACCTGTGTGGACAAGGGCTTTGAGAAGAACGAGCCGGTCGACGTCGTCATTCGTCCGGAGGATATCGACATCGTCGAGGCGGACGCCGGTCATCTGTGCGGCACCGTCACCTCCGTCACCTTCAAGGGCGTCCACTATGACACCATCGTCGATTTCAAGGGCTTCAAGTGGCTGATCCAGACGACGGATTACTGCCCCGAGGGCTCTTATATCGGCATCCGCCTGAATCCGGAAGACATTCATATCATGCGTAAGAGCGAGTATTCCGGCATGTTCGGCGACTACAGCTCGTATTCTGCGGAATATGACGAGATCGCCGACGCGGAGGGCAGCGAAGATGAAACGTAAATGGCTGTCCGGACCCTACGTCCTGTGGATGGTGCTGTTTACCCTGATCCCGCTCGGTGTGGTTCTCTACTTTTCCCTCACCGACTCGATGACGGGAGAATTCAGCCTCTCCAATCTGGCAAGCATTGTGGATTACTGGCCGATTTTCCTGCGGTCGATCTGGCTGAGCATTTTTGCGACGCTGATCTGCCTCGTGATCGGCTATCCGGTGGCGTACTATATCGCCCACTGCAAGCCGACCACGCAGCGTCTGCTGCAGATGATGATCATGCTGCCGATGTGCATCAGCTTCCTGCTGCGCACGCTGGCATGGGTCGCGCTGCTGGAGGATACCGGAATCATCAACAATTTCCTCACTTCCATTGGTTTGTCTCCCCTGCCGCTGATCCGCAACAACGGCGCGGTCATTCTCGGCATGGTGTATAACTATCTGCCCTATATGATCCTGCCGCTGTTCACGGTCATTATGAAGATCGATCCGCGTCTGATTGAGGCGGCGGAGGATCTCGGCTGCAACCGCCGGCAGGTCTTCGCCAAGGTCGTTCTTCCGCTGTCTGTTCCCGGCATCGTCTCCGGCATCACGATGGTCTTCGTCCCCGCCGTGTCCACCTTCTACATTTCGCAGAAGCTCGGCTCGCCGGGCACCATCCTGATCGGCGACGTGATCGAATCCCAGTTCAAGGCCGCGTATAACCCCAACCTGGGCGCCGCCCTGTCTCTCGTTCTGATGGTTCTGATTTTCGTCTGCATCGGCGTAATGAACCGCTTCACGAACGACGATGAAGAAAGCATGGTGACGTTATGAGAAGAGTAAACCGTATCTTTACCGTCATCGTCTTTATCTTCCTATACATCCCGATGATCGTGCTGGCTGTCGCCTCGTTCAACAAAGGCACGGACATCGCCATCTTCCAGGGATTTACGTTTGACCAGTACAAGGAGCTGTTCCGCGACGACCATCTGCTGCGGCTGCTCGGCAACTCGGTCATCATCGCCGTGCTTTCCATGGCGGTCGCCACCGTACTCGGCACGGTCGCGTCCGTCGGCATCCATTCCATGCGCGGCAAGCTGCGCTCGGCGGTCATGGGGCTGACCAACATCCCGATGACCAACCCCGATATCGTCACCGGCGTCTCTCTCGCCCTGCTGTTCGCCTTCGTCGGTGTCATGCTGCGGATCAACGCTGTGCTCGGCTTCTGGACGCTGCTGATCGCGCACATTACCTTCAGCCTGCCGTATGTTATTCTGAACGTCATGCCGAAGCTCGCGCAGATGGACCCCGATCTGACGGAAGCCGCGCTCGACCTCGGCTGCACGCCCGTGCAGGCGTTCTTCAAGGTCGTGCTGCACGAAATCATGCCCGGCATCATCTCCGGCGCACTGATGGCGTTCACGATGTCTCTGGACGATTTTGTCATTTCCTACTTCGTCACAGGCTCCGGCTTCGTCACCTTGCCGGTCGAGATCTACAGCTACACGAAGAAGCCCATCCAGCCGAAGGTCTACGCAATGTTCACACTGATCTTCGTCGCGATCCTGATCCTGATGGTCGCAATGAATCTCCTGCAGGCGCGTGACAGCTCCAAAAAGCTGCGCCGAAAGGAGGCACGCGGATGAAACGACTGTTTTCTCTGCTTCTGATTGCGCTCCTGCTGGTCAATCTGCTGCCCGTTTCCGTTTTCGCCGCGGAAGAGACCGTGACGATCAATGTGTATAACTGGGGTCAGTACATTGCCGACGGCACGGACGACAGCATCAACGTGATCGAGGAATTTGAGGCAGCTTATCCCAACATCAAGGTCAACTATATGACCTTTGACAGCAACGAGAGCATGTATACCAAGCTCAAGGCGGGCGGCTCCACCTTCGACATCATCATTCCCTCGGACTACATGGTGCAGAAGCTGATTGAGGAGGACATGCTTGAGCAGATCGACTTTGCCAACATTCCGAATTACCAGTATATTGACGACAGCTTCAAAAATCTCGCATACGACCCTGACAATCTCTACTCCGTTCCCTACACCTGGGGCTGCGTCGGCGTGATCTACAATACGAAGTACGTTGATCCGGCGGACGTCGGCAGTTGGGATTTGCTGTGGAATGAAAAGTACGCCGGTAAAATCCTCATGTTCGACAATCCGCGCGACGCCTTTGCGATTGCAGAGTCGAAGCTGGGCTACGATCTCAATACCGAAGACTCCACCCTGCTGACGCTGGCGGCAAACGAACTGCGCGAGCAAAAGCCGCTGGTGCAGGCGTACGTCATGGACCAGATCTTTGACAAGATGGAGCGCGGCGAGGCATGGATTGCTCCCTACTATGCCGGCGACTTTTTGCTCATGGTGGAGGAGAATCCCGATCTTGCCTTCTACTTCCCCGAGGAGGGCTTCAACCTTTTTGTCGACGCGATCTGCATTCCCAAGGGCGCGGAGCATAAGGAAGCTGCCGAGACCTTTATCAACTACCTGATCGACCCGGAGATCTGCGCGCAGAATCTCGAGTATCTCGGTTATTCCGCACCGAGCGCGGCTGCAAAGGAACTCATGGATCCGGAACTCGCGGAAAACCCGGTCGCCTACCCGGATGAGGAAACGCTTGCCGGCGGCACCGCCTTTATGGCGCTTTCCCAGCGCGGCACGCAGGAGATGGACAGCCTTTGGCTGACGGTCAAGACCGCCGACAATTCCACGACAGTCTACTTAATTCTAACCGCAGTCGCCGTTGTTCTGGTCGTCTTCCTCTGGGTCTTCTTCAAGGTGCGCAAGCGCAGGCAGAAAGCCCGCCGCTGCGCGAAGTGGAAAACCGCACAATGACAAAAAACTGCCGTGGAGCTTGTCTCCACGGCAGTTTTTTAATTCAATACTCGACCGGTTCCTCAAGCGGCAGCTCCAGCAGTTCCGGATTCTGCAATAAATGTTTGACCAGTCGCAGAGTCTTGGAATAGTAATAGCCGTCGGCAAGGCGTTCGTCGATGGTCAGACCGAGGTCGACCGTCTCGCGCATTTCCGCGTTGCCGTTCTCGTCAAAACGCGGGGTCATTTTCTTCTCGCCGATCAGGCAGAACAGTGAAGTCGTCCCCCAGTTGGTCAGGTGATGGTAGCCGCACTTGAGCTTGATCGAGCCGATGTTGGACAGGACGCACGAGGAATAGTACGGATCGCCCTCGTTCAGAGATTTCGGCGCTTTGCCGCGCTTTTCCAGCTTCATGACAAGGCGCACGATCGCTTTTGACAGAAAACGCGGCATCTTGTTGAAGAAGTCCATGTTGTCGGTGGCGGCATCCGCTTTATCGCTCCGGCAGGAGGTCACCTGATCGCGGATAAAGTCGCGGATCGTGTCGATCGTATCCGTCGGTTTGGTATGGATGAACGCCAGTGCCTCTTCCGATTCGTCCTCAAAGGTTTTTTTGATCGTGAACGCCGCGGTGACCTCGTTGCGCTGATACATGTTGCTGTTCGCAATGAAGCGGTTCATCTTCGGGCGCAGGTAGAGCGTCTTGACCATCGTGGTCAGAATCACATGGAACAGCTTGTACTTGAAATCGGGATTGTCTGCGTTCTTCTTTGCAAGATAGGCGTTGATATTCTCCAGATCGATGCGCTCGGACAGATAGGCCTCGTTGTCGCAGCGGTTCGGATAGATGATCGGCATGATGAAGTGCATGGAGTCAAGGTTGCGCAGGAGCTTGCCGTCTCTGCGGTCGCCGAAGCGACGTTTTTCTTTCTTTTCCAAGGTTTTCCCCTCCTCATGGCGTATTATACACGTTCGGAAAACATTTGTCCACAACTATTTCCCTGTTTCTTCCCTTCTTGTCATTTTCCCGAAAACGTGCTATAATACCACAGAAATGATTATAGGAGGGATCGCATGAAAAAGCAATGGGGCACTATCCTGATCGGTGTCATTCTGATTCTTGCAGTTCTGCTCTGCTTTGGCGTTTTTCAGCGTTCGGAGCAGTCCGCTTCGTCCGAAACGCAAACCGCGGAGCAAACGCTGCCGCCCGAAACAGGCGCGACAACGGCTGCGCAGGAAAGCGTCGCGGAGCCAACGGCGCTCGACGAATCCGGAACGTACTCCTCCATGGAGGACGTTGCGCTCTATATCCTCACCTACAACAAGCTGCCGTCGAACTTTATCACCAAGAACGACGCCCGAGAGCTCGGATGGGATGGCGGTTCTCTGGAACCCTACGCGCCCGGCAAGTGCATCGGCGGCGACCGCTTCGGAAACTATGAAGGACTGCTTCCCGAAGCGCCCGGCCGCACGTATACGGAATGCGACATCGACACACTCGGCGCAAGCTCGCGCGGCGCAAAGCGCATCGTCTTCTCCAACGACGGCCTGATCTACTACACGGACGACCACTATGAGAGCTTCGAGCTGATTTACGGAGGCGAGGAACCATGACCGAGCTGAAACTGGACGCGACCAATGCGACGAGCCGAGGTGAACTGCACGACGTCTTCGCGCAGGCGCTTTCCCTGCCCGACTGGTACGGCAGGAATCTGGACGCCCTGCACGATTGCCTGACGGAGCGGAGCGAGGACGTCCGCATCACGGTCGCCGAGGATGAATTGATCGGCACGCTGGGCGAACGCTATGTGCGCAATCTGCTGCGCCTCCTGCGCGACAGCGCGGATGAGAACCCGCACATTTTGCTCGAATAAGAAAAAAGACGGCTTCTCAGCCGTCTTTTTTCTTATCAATACTGCATCAGCGGGGCGGAGCCGTCGTCCTCGGCGTTTTCCACCGCCTGCACTTCCGCCTCGTAGCTGTAGCTGTCGCTGACCTTGACCTTGACTATGTCGCCGACCGACGCGCCGAGCACCGCCTTGCCCAAAGGCGATTCCATGCTGATGAAGCCGGCGTCCGGATCGACGCGCACGACGGAACAGATCTGAATCGTCATCGTCTCGTCGTCCTCCGGCAGATACAGGGTCACCCGGTCATAGAGCTTGACCCTGCCGATCTGCGACGGGTCGTTCTCCTCCCCGTCGTCGATGATCTGCGCAGTCTTGATCATGTTCTCCAGATAGCGCATCCGGCTGTCGTTGCGCCGCTGCGCCTGCTTGGCGGCTTTGTATTCGTAGTTTTCGCTCAGATCGCCGAATTCGCGGGTTCGCTTGACCTCCTCGATGATCTTCGGACGCTGATTCAGTCTGCGGTCTTCCAGCTCCGCCTCCATCAGCGCGATGTCCTTTTTGGTTAACTTGTCATACATAGATTTGCCTCTTTCATAGATCGGGACGGCACAGCTCAAAGATGGGAAGCGCGCCGTTCTTTTTTGATTGCTTCACGTCCTGCGCCGTGCGCAGGGTCCAGTTGAATTCCTGCACGCCCCAGACGCGCCTGCTCACGACCGCGCCGAGACAGCTTCTGTCCTCGAATTTATAAGCGATAAAGTGCGGGAACGTCAGCAGATTCAGACACATGTGCGTCAGCAGGAACGCCGTGATCAGGCGCAGACCGCTGCGGTCTTTGATAAAATTCGCGGCGAGCTGTCCTCGGATGACCTCCGGACGGTGCTTGCGCAGCCACAGCAGCACAAACGGGTCGAAGGATTCAATGCAGTACTGCAGCTTCGGAAAGCGGTCAAGGAGCGCGCAGACCTGCTCGGTCAGCACGGCGCGGTTCTTGCTGCCGACCGGCTTGATCTCGATCACAAGGGGCGTTCTCCCCTCAAAGATCGGCAGAACTTCCTCCAGATACGGGATTTTTTCGTCCGTTCCCTGCAGGCGCAGAACGTCCAGCTCCTGTGTCGTACAGTCGGCGATCTTGCGGTCGACGCCCGCCGTGCGGAGCAGCGATTCGTCGTGCATGACGACAAGCCTGCCGTCCTTGCTCAGATGCACGTCCAGCTCCGCGCCATAGCCGTATTCCGCCGCAAGACGGAAAGCGCGCAGAGAGTTTTCCGGCAGTCCGCGCTCTATATCGTGCAGACCGCGATGGGCGTAGGAATACGCCGCCAGTCCGTAAAACCCCTGCTTTTTCCGCTTGCCGATCGGCAGGAACAGGATCAAGATCGCAAGGAGCAGCAGGCACAGCAGAATAATCAGTACAGTCTTCATCATCAGTCGTCAACGTCCAGCGCTTCCAGTCCGCGCTTTGCCACCGGCTTATTATCGCCGTGCATAACGAAGAGCATCGTCACAAACGCCAGTGCGACAAACACCGTCGCATAGGGGAAGAGCGTCGTCTTGCCTTTAACGTCCATCAATTTGCCGGACAGCCACGGCGTAACCGTCTGGGCCGCCATGCTCGCCGTATAGTAGATTCCGGTGTACTTGCCGACGTCGCCGCCGCGGCACATCTCAACGACCATCGGGAAAGAGTTGACGTTGATCGTCGCCCAGCCGATGCCGGCAAGGGCAAACAAGCAATTCATCAGAAGCGTCGGGCTGCTCTCACGGAGGAACCCCGCTACGCCGAACGACGTCGCCAGCATCACGATACCGGCAAGGATGGTCTTCTTTCTGCCGATCTTAGAGGCAATGAAGCCGACCGGCAGATAGGATACGATCGCTGCTGCCTGCGCGATGATCAGGGTAAGGTTATAGTCCTTGTTCAGGATCTCCGTCGCGTAGACCGAGTACTTGGAGGTCACCGCGTTGTAACCCATAAACCACAGGACAATAGAGGCAAGCAGGAAGATCAGGCTGCGCTTTTCGCCCTGGCCGAGCTTCTTCTTTTCCGTCCCGGTCTCTTCCTCTTCTACAATGCCGAGGCGTTCGCTCTCCTCCTGCATCTCTTTTACAAAGCGCGGTTCGCGCACTTTCCACAGGAAGATGCCGAGCGCCAGCAGCATAATGCCGGCAATTACCGCGAAATAGAGCGTGTAACTCATCATGGAGTTCTTGACCGCGCTCGTCGCGAACACAATACCCAACCCAAGCACGACAATACCGCCCGCGCTTCCCATCAGATTGATCACAGCGTTCGCCTTGGAGCGCAGCGGTTTGATCGTGACGTCCGGCATCAGCGCGACCGCCGGCGAACGGAAGATCGCCATGGACACCAGAACCACAAGCAAAAGCAGCATAAAGAACACCAGCGTCATCGGATTTTCCGCCGTCTGCTGCCATGCGTAGGCCTGGCGCGCGGGGACGACGTAGTCCGAGTAGTGCGGGTTGGTAAATGCCTTGCCGTTTGCGTGTTTGGAAAGATCCTTCTGTTCCACTTCGTTAAAGCGGTCAGCAAGCGGGTACTCCTCGCCGTCTGCGGTTTTCACAACGCCGTTTTCATAAACGATCTGGCTGGAGATCGAAGTGAATTCCTCCGCGCTGAAAACGTCGGACAGCACGAAGTCCTCGCCCTCCGGCGTCTTCAAAGCAGCTTTACTCTCATTGTCATAGATAACCTGCAGCGCAGCCGGGCTGTCGATGTCCGTGACCTTTGCAATATTCTTCATCTGCATATTGTCTGCGAACGAAAGGCCGACAAAAGCGACTGCCGCAATGATCGTACCGATCAGGATAAACGGCGTGCGCTTGCCTCGTTTGCTGTTGTGCCGGTCGGAAATTGCGCCGAACAGCGGCAGCATAAAGAGCGCCAGCACGTTATCCAGCGCCATGACAGCGCCGGACGCGCCCTGTGACATGCCGAACTTGTTGGTCAGGATCAGCGGGATCGTGTTGTCGTACGCCTGCCAGAACGCGCAGATCAGGAAGAATGCAAATCCGACGTAAATCGTGCGTTTGTAGTTTAGCTTCATGGTTTTCTCTCTCCTATCATGTCATTGAGCAGCGCGCGGATATTGTCATATATATGGGTCGGTTTTTCGGGACTGGTTTCAACGTCTTTGAGCGTGCTTTCACCGGACAGCACCAGCGCGGCGTCGACGCCGGCATGGATGCCGCAGGCGATGTCCGTATAGACGCGGTCGCCGATCAGCAGAGTCTCATCTTTGGAATAGCCGTATTTTTCCATGGCGAGCAGCGCCATTTGCGGCTCCGGCTTTCCGATGAAAACGGGTCTTCTTCCGGTCGCGCGGAAGAGCATTTCGCACACCGAGCCGCAGTCCGGCACATAACCGTACCAAGTCGGGCAGACCCAGTCCGGATTAGCGGCGATGAAGTCCACGCCGCGGTTGAGAAGAATACAGGCGTCTTCCAGCTTCTGAAAAGTCAGCTCCGTATCGAAGCCGCAGATCAGCGCGTCGACCGCCGCGTCCCGATCCTGCGTGATGCGGAAGCCCGCGTCGGCAAGCTGTTTGCGGAAGGACGCCGTGCCAAAGGCGTACAGCAGCTTCTCGCGGTAACCGTTTGCATTCAGATATACGATCAGCGCGTCAACGGAGGTCAGATAATCGTCCGCCGTCGTCGGGATCCCCAGCCGCCGCATCTTTTCAACGTATGCCTCCACGGAGCGGGAGGAGTTATTCGTCAGGAACAGGTATTTTCCGCCGATTTTTCGCACATAATACAAAAAATCGACCGTACCGTCAAAGAGCTCCTCGTCCAGATAGATCGTGCCGTCCATATCCAGC
>CAMUZA010000007.1 GCA_947165085.1 uncultured Clostridia bacterium
CGAGCACATAGTATTTATGGTTCGCCTCCTCCAGAATTGCAGTGAGGCGTTCGATTTCCTGTTTTGCGTTCATGGCTGTACCTCCATGCCGAAGTAAGTAGTCGGCACCGTGCCGACGATCACAGTCTCCGCCGCGGCGACCGTCGCGTCTACGACAACGTCATTCGTCCCAGCCCAGGTCAGCACCGTGACTGTCACCTGAATATCAATGTAAATGCTGTGGCGAGTCTGATTGATGCCTGCTGCGGAGAAATCGTTTCGAAAGATCGCATCCGAGGTGCGGACGGCGAGCACGCGCACCGGCATGTTCGGTCCGCGACCGGAAAGCAGCTCCGGCAGCAGCACCGAGCCGATCGGCACGCCCAGCTCCTCCACGGATAGATTGTCCAGTTTTTCGTCGATGCAGTCCAGGATGCCCGTTTTCAGCAGGTTAATCCGCTCCATATTCGTGCGGATCGCGGTAACGGCGCCGCTTTTATCCTTTTCCACCGTCACCATATCTTCATACTTTAGCTTGCCCTCCGCGATCTGCTCAGCGATCGCGGCATTGATCGCGTCGGACGCCTGATTGCTCACCTGCGTTTCGACGAGCTGCTGCGCCATCGGAGCCAGGCGCATGCGAAACAGCAGCGTCAGTACGGTGATCACAATCATAATTACGGCAAGCGTGCTGCGGAGCCTGTCTCTGTGCGCAAAGGTCATACCTATCCCCCCGTATAGGGTATTCGGGAGAACGGGATTCGTTTACAGCTTTTTCATTCTTGTCGACGCTGCGCCCGCCATCAGGCGCTTCGTGCCGAACTGGTCAAAGGCGATCTCCAGCATGGCGTCGTTGCCCATTTTTAGGACGGACAGCACCATTCCCCTGCCGAACGCATCATGCTGCACCATATCGCCCTTGTTGAATTCGGGGACCGGCGCTTTTTTCTTGGGCGCGGTAAATGTGTTCGCGCTCCATTTTGGCGTCTGCGGCTTCTGCGCGGGATAGTCGAACGGCGCGTAAGCCTTTGGCTGCGCAGCCTGCTTGTTGAGCAGCAGCTCGTCCGGAATCTCTCCCAGAAAGCGCGAGGGGCGGTTGACCGTCGTATGACCGTACAGCATGCGCTGTCTTGCGCTCGTGATCGTCAGGCGGCGCTTTGCTCTGGTGATCGCCACGTAGCAGAGTCTGCGCTCTTCCTCCATTTCCTCGTTGTCGCCGATGGAACGAAGTCCCGGAAAGAGACCTTCTTCGCAGCCGACGATAAAGACGTTCGGAAATTCCAGACCCTTTGCCGAGTGCATGGTCATCATCACCACGGCGTCGGCGTCCTTGTCGTACTGCTCGATGTCAGTATAGAGCGCGATCTCCTCTAAAAAGCCGTTCAATGACGGCGTATCGGTGTTTTCCATGTAGGTCAGAATCGACGATTTCAGCTCGCGCACGTTCTCCAGACGAGTGCGGTTTTCGAGGTCGTCCTTCTGCTCGAGCATCGCGGTATAGCCGGTGCGGATCAGCAGCTGCTCATAAAAGTCCGACAGCGAGAGGGTCTTGAGAAGCTCTGCGCACTCCTCGATCAGCATGGTAAACGCCATGAGCTTCTGCGCTGAGCGCTCCAGCGCGGGATAGTTGTACGGATCGCTGATGACGCTGTAAAGCGGCATTTCCGCCGCGGTGCAGAGCCGCTCCATCGTCTCGATAGTCTTCGCGCCGATGCCGCGCGGCGGCTGATTGATGATGCGCTTGAGCCGCAGATCGTCGCTGCGGTTGTTGATCACGCACAGATAGGCAAGCATGTCCTTGACCTCGGCACGGTCGAAGAAGCGCGTGCCGCCGATGATGCGGTAGCGCAAGCCGCTGCGCTTGAACGCGTATTCAAGCGCGTTCGACTGCGCGTTGGTGCGGTAGAGCACGGCGAACTGATTGAGATTCTTGCCTTTTGACTCGGAGAGAATCTGATTGGCGACAAAGCTCGCCTCGTCGCTTTCGTTCAGCGCCTCATAATGAAGGATCTTCTCACCGACGCCGTTGTTCGTCCAGAGGCGTTTGCCTTTTCTGCCGCGGTTATTTGCGATCACCGCGTTGGCAGCGTCCAGGATCGACTGCGTGGACCGGTAGTTCTGCTCCAATCGGATGACCTTCGCGCCTTCAAACTGGTGCTCAAAATCAAGGATATTGCGGATCGTAGCGCCGCGAAAACGGTAGATGCTCTGATCGTCATCGCCGACGACGCAGATGTTCCTGTAGCCTCCGGCAAGCAGCGAGGCAAGCAGATACTGCAAATGGTTCGTGTCCTGATACTCGTCGATCAGGACGTAGCGAAACTTCTGCTGATAGTAGCCGCGCACTTCCTCGTACTCCTGCAGAAGCTGCACCGTCAGCAGAATGATGTCGTCGAAATCGACGGCGTTCGCGCCTTTCAGCCTGCGCTGATACTCCTCATACAGCTCCGCGATCCGCTTCATGCGGAAATCGTCGCCCGCATTCTTCACAAAGTCGTCCGGCGTCTGCCGGTTATCCTTGGCCTTGGAGATCATGCCGAGGACGGACTTCGGCGGGAAGGTCTTATCGTCCAGATTGCGGTCGCGGAGGATCTCCTTCATCACGCGCTCGGAATCTGCGGTATCATAGATCGTGAAGCTCGTATCGTAGCCAAGCCGCCCGATCTCGCGGCGCAGGATGCGGCAGCAGGCGCTGTGGAAGGTCATCGCCCAGATCCCCTCGCCCTGCGCGCCGAGGAGACTGCAGATCCGCTCTTTGAGTTCGTTTGCCGCCTTATTCGTAAAGGTGATCGCGATAATCGACCACGGCGCGACGGGATTCAGCGTACACAATCCGTCCGCTCTCCACGTATCCGCCTCGACCGTGCCGGCGTTGACGCTCTCTAAATATACGACGTCATCCTCGGTCACGCCCTCCGGGATCTGCTCGCTGTCGGACGCGCAGCCGAAACGGATCAGATTGGCGATGCGGTGGATCAGCACGGTCGTCTTGCCGCTGCCTGCGCCCGCGAGCAGGAGCAGCGGACCTTCTGTCGTCAGAACGGCTTCCGCCTGGCGCGGATTCATATCGGAAAACTGCCGCGCAATGTAATCGCGCCGCGCAGCCAGAAATCGCTGTTTGTAATTCTCTGTCATTTTTCTTCCCCAATCAGTAGTCTTTCTCTATTCTATTACATCTTTGTACAGAAATAAAGAGCAACTTTCAATTCTTCCCATGATTTTTTCGTCGTAATTTATGGTTGATTATGGGTGAAGTTTGATTTATAATGTTGCTGTACTTTTAAAATTCAGAAAGAAAGGAAGTATTCCAAGATGGCGCTTTCCTCTACTGCACCCTGGCTCAATTTCTACGGCAAAATGCCGAAAACCATAGACTATCCCCGTCAGACCATCTATCAACTCGTTGCGCAGACCGGCGAAAAGCACCCCGCCTTGACCGCCTACGAGTTTATGAACCGCGAGACGAGCTATGCCGAATTCATGGCGCGCATCGACCGCGCGGCAAAGGCGCTCTACGCCCTCGGTATCCGCAAGGGTGACCGCGTGACAATCTGCATGCCCAACGCGCCGCAGTCCGTCGACTGCTTCTATGCCCTCAACCGCATCGGCGCGGTCTCCAACATGATCCATCCGCTTTCCGCAACGGAGGAAATCACGTTCTATTTGAACATTTCCAAGAGCAAGGCGATCCTGACGCTGGACCGCTTTTACGGCAAGGTCCATACCGCGATCGAGAAGTCCGAGCGCAAGCCGCTCCTGCTGATCGCAAAGATTCAGGACGAGCTGAGTCTGCCGCTGAAGATCGGCTTCGCCCTGACGGAAGCGAAGAAATACCCGAAGCTGCCGAAGGACGGCAGCTACATGCTCTGGACGGACGCCCTGAAAAATGCGGCAGCCGAGCTGCCTGCGGACGACGGCATCGCCGCGGAATGCGCAAGCATTCTCTATTCCGGCGGCACGACCGGTACGACCAAGGGCATCTGCCTTTCAAGCTATAATTTCAACGCCCTCGCCCTGCAGACGATCGCCGCCAGCGGTTATGATGACATCAGCGGTATGAAAATGCTCTCTGTCATGCCGATCTTCCACGGCTTCGGGCTCGGTATCGGCATCCATACGGCGCTGGTCGGCGGCGGCAGATGCATCCTCGTCCCCAATTTCAGCATCAAGGTCTACGCCGAATTGCTGCGCAAAAAGCATCCGAACTTTATTCCCGGCGTGCCGACGCTGTTTGAAGCCCTCCTGCGGACAAAGGATCTGGACAGTCTGGACATGTCCTTCCTGAAGGGCGTATTCTCCGGCGGCGATTCCCTGTCTGTCGAGCTCAAGCACAAGGTCGACGCCTTCCTCAAGGAACACGGCGCGACCGTGCAGATCCGCGAAGGCTACGGTACGACCGAGTGCGTCACCGCCTGCTGCCTGACGCCCATTGACTATGCGCGCGACGGCTCGATCGGCATTCCCTTCCCCGACACCTTCTTCAAGATCGTAACGCCCGGCACGCAGGACGAGGTCGAAGCGGAAACGGAAGGCGAGATCTGCATTTCCGGTCCGTCGGTCATGCTCGGGTATCTGGACAACCCCGAAGAAACCGCGCAGACTCTGCGCCGTCATGAGGACGGTCGTATCTGGCTGCATACCGGCGATCTCGGCAAGATGGACAAGGATGGCTTCGTCTACTTCCGTCAGCGCATCAAGCGCATGATTATCACATCCGGATACAACGTCTATCCCAGCCAGTTGGAAAACATCATCGACGGACACGACAAAGTGCTCTACTCCTGCGTCATCGGCGTAAAAGACCCATATAAAATGCAGAAGATCAAGGCTTTCGTCGTTCTGCGCCCCGGCTTTACGCCCAGCGAAGAGGTCAAGCAGGAGCTTTTGGCATACTGCCGCGACCGAATTGCGAAGTACGCCATGCCGTATGACATCGAATTCCGCGACGAATTGCCCAAAACGCTGGTCGGCAAGGTCGCTTACCGTGTTTTGGAGGAGGAGGAAGCGTCGAAATGACGAAAAAGCGAGTTTGGGAGCTGGACGCTCTGCGTGGGATCTGCATCATCGGCATGATCGCTGTGCATTTGATGTATGATCTGGGCGCCTTCACCAACATGCGCCTTGAGCTGCCGGACTGGTTCTTTTTCGTCAAGAATTACGGACATGTCCTGTTCGTCCTGATCTCCGGAATATGCGCGACGCTGACGGCGCATTCCACGCTCAAAAGAGGTCTTGTGGTCTTCGGCTGCGGTCTGCTCGTTTCCTACGTGACGATGTTCATGGAATACGTCATCGGCGGCTTCAGCGGTCTGCACATCTGGTTCGGCATCCTGCACATGCTCGGCGTCTGCATGATGCTCTATCCGATCTTCCGCAAGCTCCCGTTCTGGGCGCTGGCGCTGCTCGGCGCAGGCTTCATCGTCCTCGGCTACTGGATGGCGACGGTGGATGTATCCGTGAATTTCCTCTTCCCGCTCGGCCTTTGTCAGAAGGGCTTTTACGTCGGCAGCGACTACTTCGCGATTTTCCCCGGCTTCGGCTGGTTTCTGATCGGCGCGGCAATCGGCAAGACCGCCTACCGCAAGCAGGAGAGCCTGCTGCCGAAGGTAAATTCCGACTTCTTTCTCCTGCGCGGTCTGCGTTTTATCGGCAGGCACTCGCTGTGGTTCTATCTGCTGCATCAGCCGCTTCTGTTTGCGATCGTATTCCTGTTCTTTGCGTAATCACGTCGCCATGCAAAACGGCTTTCAGAGCCATTCTTCGAAAGAGGATGGCTCTGTTGTTGCATTTATTGGTAAATGCAGGTATACTGTAGAAAAGGCGGTGAGCGAATGAGCGAAAAACTGAAAAAACCGTATCAGACCGTTACGGCGGTCTATGTGGTATTGATCTTCACATTCTATCTTTTGTTTTTTGACAAAAACGGACTCTCCGCGATCTCCAAAGCGAAACTGGTCTGCTATTATACGCTCACGTTCAGCTATATCGCCTCCGTTCTGTTTCTGCTGATCTATCACGGCTTAGCCGGAAAACTGCGGTGGCAAGACGTTCGTACCGATCTGAAAAACACACCCGTCGCTGCATGGCTGATCCTTGCCTATCTGCTTTTTACTCTTGTTTCCGCCCTGTTATCCGATTACAGCACCGTCTGGCTCGGAAGGCCCGAAGCTGTCTTCCGTCGCGAGGGCGCGCTGACGATCTCGCTGTACTGTATCTCTTTCCTGCTGATCAGCAGATTCTACCGTCCCACACGCTGGCACCTGTACATGTTCGCGGCGGGTGCATCCGCCTTTTGCGTGATCTGCATTTTTCAATTGCTGAATATCAACATCTTCGGGCTGTACCCGCTCGGCGATGCGCTCTCCTGCGCTGATTTTTCAGACAGATTCATCGGAACGATCGGCAACATCGACTTTACCGCCTCCTATCTTTGTATCGCGATACCGATCTTCTGGTGCTGCACGCTGCGGCTGAGCGGCAGGCAGCGATTTCTGTTGTGCATTCCTCTGCTGCTGTGTTTGTTCATTCTTTGGAAGATCAACGTCGCCGCAGGTTTCGTCGGGATCCTTGTCGGGACGCTGCTTTCACTGCCCGTCGTTCTGCCCTGTAAGAAGAAAACGCGCATCATGGTTATGATCGCCGTCGCGGCGATGTTCGCTGTCGGTCTGTTCGTGATCTATTATGTAGATTTCGGTCAGAAGGAGCTGCACCAGCTTCGCGTCATCCTCCACGGGAAAATCAAAGACTCCTATGGCACCGGACGGGTCTATATCTGGCGCAGGACGCTTCAGGCGGTCCCGGCGCATTTCTGGTTCGGCACCGGACCGGATACGATGTCATACGCGCTGTTCGCGCGAAGGAACGGCCTCATTTTCGATGCGGCGCATAACGAGTATTTGACCGTTCTGTACCATCAGGGCATCTTCGCGCTGCTTTCCTATCTCGGCGCGTTAATATATACGAGCGTCCAGTGGGTTCGGCAGTCGGGAGAAAACACAGTTGCGGCCATCTCCGGCGCCGCCGTACTTTGCTACTGCCTGCAGGCGTTTTTCAGTATCAGCCAGTTGATCACTTCACCCTTCTTCTGGTGCGTGTTTGCCATTCTGGTGAACGCGCTCTGCGACAAAAAACGGCAAAATGCGCGCCGTTAAAAATTGACTTTTGAAAAAAAGCAACATATAATTATTTTTTAGTTAAAACTACCGAATTTGGAGGTATTGCTATGGCTAACAGACCATTCGGACGGCAAAAAAACGTCACCGGTCAGGGTAAAAAGGTCGGCAGGCGGGGCGAAGGTCTCGGCACCGGTCCCGTTGGCAGCGCCGGAGGCTATCAGGACAGACCGCATACCGGATCCGCCGGACGCAGGGACGACACGTTCTTCGGTGACAGCGGCAGCGCGAGCTCCGGCAGCGGAACGACGCGCGGCTTCGGCGGCAAGGGACTGATCGCTATCATTATTGCGGCTGTCTTGCTGCTCGGAGGCGGCGGCGGTCTCAGCGGCCTATTCGGCAATCTGTTCGGTGGCGGCAGCTCGGCGTCTTCCACGCCTTTCTCTCTGCCCGATCTTTCCAGTCTTTCCGGCATCGGCGGTCTGTTCGGCAGCGGCGGAAGCACGGAATCTGCAAAATGGACGGCTGAAAAGAATACCGGCAAGCTCAACGAGCGCGTCAGCTCCGCCGCAAGAGCCAAGCGTACTGTGATTCACGGCAACGGCAACGATAAGGTTACCATCATGGTCTACCTCTGCGGCACCGATCTGGAATCCAAGCATGGCATGGCGACGAACGATCTGCAGGAGATGTGCAGCGCTTCCCTGAACAGCAAGATCAATCTTCTCGTCTACACAGGCGGCTGCAAGGAGTGGAAGAACAGAACGATCAGCAGCAGCAAGAATCAGATTTATAAGATCGAAAACGGCAAACTGACCTTCCTCAAGGACGACGGCAGCGCGTCAATGACCTCTCCGTCGACCCTCACCGGTTTTATCAAATACTGCACGCAGAATTATCCGGCAAACCGCAACATGCTGATCTTCTGGGATCACGGCGGAGGCTCTTTGAGCGGCTACGGCTATGACGAAAAGAACAGCAAGAACGGCTCCATGACTCTGAGCGGCATCAACGAAGCGCTGAAGAACGCCAATACCACCTTCGATATGATCGGCTTTGACACCTGCCTCATGGCAACGGCGGAAAACGCCCTCATGCTCACGGAATACGCCGATTACATGGTCGCCTCGGAAGAAACCGAGCCGGGCATCGGCTGGTACTACACCAACTGGCTGACCGAGCTTGCCAAGAATCCCGGCATGCCGACTCTGAACGTCGGTCAGAAGATCGTCGACGATTTTGTGGATAAGTGCGGCACGCAGTGCGCCGGTCAGAAGGCGACGCTCTCCGTGATCGACCTTGCGGAGCTGGAAGCGACAGCCCCGCAGAAGCTGAAGGATTTTGCAACGGCGACTTCCGAGCTGATCCGCAGCGACGGCTATCAGGCGGTGTCCGACGCAAGAAGCAGCACGAAGGAATTCTCCTCCTCCAGCAAGATCGACCAGGTCGATCTGATCCACCTCGCCTACAACATGAATACCGCCGAGGGCAAGGAGCTTGCGAAAACGCTGCTCAGCGCGGTAAAATACAACCGCACCTCCTCCAACGTTTCCAACGCCTACGGTCTTTCCATCTACTTCCCCTATCAGCGCACGTCAAAGGTCGACAGTGCCGTTGCCACATATAAGGCAATTGGCATGGACAGCGAGTATACCCGCTGCATTCAGGAATTTGCAAGTCTTGAAGTTGCAGGTCAGGCGGCATCCGGCGGCGCAGGCAACCCTCTGGGTTCTCTGCTCGGCTCCGGAAGCTCCGGCGGCGGTCTTGACATCGGCAGCGTTCTGGGCGGTCTGATGGGCGGATCCAACCTGTTCGGCGTATCCGGCCTGACGAGCGGGAACTCCGGTTTCCTCGGCAAGGGTCTGAGCATGGACAGCGAGGAATACCTGGCGTCGCACCGCTTCGATGCAAGCGCACTTGTCTGGACGGAGAAGAACGGACAAACGCAGATGATCCTTTCTGAGGAACAGTGGGCGCTCGTTCACGATCTGCAGCTGAACGTCTTCCTGGACGACGGCGAAGGCTTCATCGACCTCGGCATGGACTGCGTCTTTGAGCTGACGGAGGACAGCGCGCTGCTCGGAGAATACGACGGCACCTGGCTCGCCATCGACGACCAGCCGGTCGCGTTCTACTACGAAGGCGTAGACATTGACGGCACAAACTACACCTACACCGGCAGAGTGCCCGTTTTGATCAACGGCACCCGCGCAAATCTCATCATCGTCTTTGACAGCTCGAATCCCTACGGCTATATTGCAGGCGCGAGATTCGATTACGTCAACGGCGAGACAGAAACGGTCGCGAAGGGTCTGACCGCGCTCAGTGAGGGCGACCGGCTGGACTTTCTCTGCGATTACTACACCTATGACGGCAGCTATGCCGACAGCTATATGTTCGGCGAGCCGATGACCTACTATGACGGCATGCAGATCAGCAACGTTTATCTTGACGCGGACGACTGCCAGGCTTGCTACTGCTTCACGGACATCTACAACCAGCAGTATTGGACGCCGGTCCTTCCTGAATAAACAGACGCAGACGGAAAGGGCGTGATTCTATGGCGGGCGGCTTCGGGCGCGGCGGTCTCGGTCCCAGAGGCTTTCTTACCGATGAAGAGAAGCAGAATATGCCGAAGGTGACCAAAAAGCTCCTGGTACGCATCCTATCCTATCTCAAGCCATATTGGCTGCAATTTCTTTTGGTTTTTGTTGCGATCCTGCTCTCCGCCACCGTCGGTCTTCTGCCCTCGATCATCACGGGCAGAATCGTGGATGAGGCGCTGGTCGGCAAGGATCTGAAGCTCCTGATCCAGCTGCTGCTTCTTGCCTTCGGCACGATGGCGGCGTCGCAGATCATCGGCGTTCTGGAAAGCTATATCAACGCCTGGATCTCGCAGCGGATCATCTTCGACATGAAGAATCAGATGTACGACCATCTGCAGCACATGCCGCATGCGTTCTTTACGGCGGAAAAGCAGGGCGATATCATCACCCGCATGAATACCGATATCAGCGGCGTCAGCACCGTGATCTCCGGCACGCTGTCAAGCATCGTCAGCAACGTCGCGACCGTCGTGACCACGCTGATCGCACTGTTTACCATGAGCTGGCAGCTCGCGATCGTCGGCATCGTCGTCATTCCCCTGCTGATCCTGCCGACCCGCAGCGTCGGCAAGACCCGCTGGAAGCTGCTGACGGAGAGTCAGGCGAAGAATGACGAAATGAATCAGCTCGTCAACGAAACGCTGTCTGTCAGCGGTTCGCTTCTCGTCAAGCTCTTCACCCGTGAAGACAGAGAGTACGAGCGCTTCCGCACGGTCAACGAGGAAGTGACGAAGCTCAACCTCAAGGAGCAGCGCAGCGGCAAATGGTTCGGCGTCATTATGGGTATGTTCACGCAGATCGGTCCTTTGCTCATCTATTTCTTCGGCGGACTGTTTATCATCCTCTCTGCGGTAAAGATCGGCTCTGTTACGATCACCATGGACGGCACGCTGACCGTCGGCGTCATCACCGCCACGGTCGCGCTGATCAACCGCCTGTACCGCCCCGTGCAGTCGCTTCTGAACATTCAGGTGGATTTTACGCGATCTCTGGCGCTGTTTACCAGAATTTTCGACTATTTCGACATGGAGAACACCATCGTTTCCAAGCCGAACGCAAAAAAACCGGACGTGACGAGGAAGGACATCGTATTTAACCACGTCGCTTTCTCCTACGATCCGGAAAAGCCGCTGCTGACGGATATTGATTTCACCGTGCCCGGCGGCAGGATGTACGCGATCGTCGGACCGTCCGGCTCCGGCAAATCCACCGTGGTCAACCTGATCCCGCGGCTCTATGACGTATGCGGCGGCAGCGTGTCCGTCGCCGGCGTCGACGTGCGCGATTTCGATCTGAGCTATCTGCGCGACTGCATCGGCGTGGTCACGCAGGACACCTACCTGTTCAACGGTACGATCCGCGAGAATCTGCTTTACGCAAAGGAAGACGCGACGCAGGAGGAACTGGAAAACGCCTGCAGGATCGCAAGCATTCACGACTTTATCGTCAATCAGCCGGACGGCTATGATACGATGGTCGGCAACCGCGGCTTGAAGCTGTCCGGCGGTGAGAAGCAGCGCCTGTCCATCGCGCGCGTCATTCTCAAGGACCCGAAAATTCTGATTCTGGATGAAGCGACCTCCGCGCTGGACTCCATCTCCGAAAACGCGATTCAGGACGCGCTGGAAACGCTGATGGAGGGCAGAACGAGCATCGTCATCGCGCACCGTCTCTCCACGATCCTGAAAGCCGACCGCATCCTCGTCGTGCAGGGCGGCACGATCGCCGAGCAGGGCACGCACGAGGAGCTTCTGGAAAAAGGCGGCATCTACCGCGAGCTGTACGAGACGCAGTTCCGTAAGATCCTGGAATACGAATCCGAACGGGAATAAATAAAGAATAAACGGACGGCGCAGTCTTTATGCTGCGCCGTCCGTTTCATTTTGTCTTACTTTTTGGCTTACTTTCTTGCCGAGTCCTTGATCTTCGAGCCGTTGAAGAAATCATCCAGACCGTTGAACCACTGTCCGCCGACCGGCGTGCGGTTCACGCGCAGATAGGTATCGAAGAAGCGAAGCTCCGTCGTCTCCGTGTCGATCGTACAGAACAAGCGGAATCCATAGCTGTAAATCGTTTTATACAAGTCGCCTTCACCGTACTGGCTGCCGATCAGACCGCCGCCCTTGGGATACATAAGCAGATCGGTTGCTCCGACGATCGACTGCACCTCATCCTTCCATTGTCCGAGGTCCTTCGTCAGCTCGTCCTGCTTGGCGTCGCCGTAGCTGATGTGTCCGTAGGTGTGCGAGGCGAATTCCCATCCCTGCGCTTTCAGCGCGTCAGCGATCTTGCGGGCCTCGCTGACTTCCGTGCTGTAAGCAGCGCTGTCGAGCTTACTTTTCCATGCAGAAGACGTGTGGTAGCCGAAGACGCCGTCCGCGCCTGTCAGGCTGAGGATGCCTCTTGCGCCGCGGTAGGAAAAGTCAGGATGCTCGCCGATAAATGCTTCAAGGACCGGTACGAGGTCATAGTCGCCCTGCGTGATCTGCCCGTCGTAGGCGATATACTCACAGGTGACCAGTCCGTTTGCGTCTAGTACCAGCTTGCTCGCAAAGCCGTCGCCATCCTTATCGGCATAGCCGTCGCCGTTGCCGTCGGTCATGGTCGGTCCGTAATTCAGGTCGTCCTGCACCAGAATGAGCGGCTTCTTGCCGTCCGGCAGATAGAGCTCCGCGGGCGCATATTCGCCGTTCGAGCCGGTCTTGTAGAGGTCATGGATGCTGACGAGAATGTAGTTTTTGTTATACAGCTCCTGCAGGATCGCCTTGCACTCCGTTACCGTGACCATGTAATCGCGGTAATAGCTCTCCTGCGCGCCGCCGTCAAAGGCGCGCGCCGGATCGGCGATCAGGCTGTGAAAGGACAACATGGAGACCTTGGAAACGTCGCTGAATTTGACCAGAAGCGACTGCGCGCTCTGGTAGCGGGCGTTTGCCTCCGAAAGCTCCGGCTGCTGCGTCCAATCCTCGCCGTATTCCCGCAGCACGCTGACCGCGCCCTCGTAGTCGTAGCCGGAAGCAAGGCGGTCGGCGCGGGCGATGAGATCGCTGACGACTTGTTCTCTTGACTGCGTGCTTTCAATCGGCACCGTCTCCTCCGGCACCGAAGGACCGGAAAAGATCTTGCCGATCAGAACGATCAGTACGACGATGATCGCAACGACCAGCACGGCTGCCAGAATGAGCTGCGCCCAGCCGCGATAGTTAATTTTCTGCTTTTTCGAAGGCTTTTTCAGCGCCGCGGGACGCTCCGCCGTCGCCGTCTGCGTCCGCGGACGATTGACGGGGCGTTCCGCCTTCTTCGGTTTCTCTTCCAATGGGCCAACGCCGTTTTGCTGCGCCGTCGGTTCAGGCAACGGCTCGCCCCGTTTCTGCGCAAGAAACTGTTCAACGTCCCATTCGGCGTCAAGCTCCTGCAGGACGTCGCGTCTGTTTTCCTCCATCATGAGCTACCTCGCTTTCTTATTCCTTGAGTAATCTGCGCCGCGCGATGTTGATCGTATCCTCCTGCATGTGATTCATCCATGCCAGACTCTTTCCACAGCCGTAGGCAACGCAGGAATCCGCGTCGTCCGCGACCATGCATCTGATTTCCGTGCGTTCCTGCAGCAGCTTGTCCATTCCGTAGATCTGACTGCCGCCGCCCGTCAGGATGATGCCGTTCTTGGAAATATCAGCCACCAGTTCGGGGGTCGTTTCCTCCAGTACGTCGAGCACCTTGTCGCAGATCTGCCTTGCAGGACGCCGCAGGCTCTCCATGACCTCGTCCGATCCGAGCTCAATCTCGCGGGCAAGACCGGTCTTGAGGTCTCTGCCCTTGACTGCCATACTCAGCGCTTCCTGCCGCTGCCAGACGCAGCCGATGGATATCTTGATATCCTCAGCAGTGTTGCTGCCGATCAGTAAGCCGTAATTCTTGCGCAGATACTTTATGATCGCCTCGTCAAAGGCGATGCCCGCGACCTTGATCGAAGCGGAATTGGCGACGCCGTTCATCGTCAGAACGCCGATATCCGTCGTGCCGCCGCCGATGTCGACGACCATGTGACCCTCCGGTGCGGAAATGTCAAGCTGCGCGCCGAGCGCCGCCGCAAGCGGCTCCTCGATCAGATAGACGCGCCGCGCGCCGGCTTCGTTCGCCGCCTGAATCACCGCGCGTTCCTCGACCTCCGTGATGCCGCTCGGCACACAGACGATCATGCGCGGCTTGACGACCGCATGCTTGATGATGCTGCGGATCATCTCCGTCAGCATCTTCGCCGTCAGCTCATAGTCGGAGATCACGCCGTCCTGCAGCGGATGAATAGCCACGACGTTGCCGGGCGTTCTGCCGAGCATATTGCGCGCAGCCGCGCCGACCTGCAGCACCTTGCCGGTGTTTTTGTCGAGCGCGACCACGGAAGGCTCACGCAGGATGACGCCCTTTCCTGCCGCATAGATCAGAACGTTTGATGTGCCAAGGTCGATACCGAGGTCTTTGGAGAAGAATAACATACTGTCACCTACTAATCTTTACTTATCGCTGTATTGTGTCGCTGCCAGCGTCGCGCACTCCACCTGCGCAGCGCCCGCGATCCGCAGGATTTTGCTGCATTCGCCGAGTGTCGCGCCGGTCGTGATGATATCGTCGATCAGCAGCACCCGTTTGCCGCAAAAGCGTTCCGGATGTACCGCCTGAAAGACGTTTAGTACGTTTGCGCGGCGTTCCGCCGCGCCCTTTTTCGTGAACTGCGGCGGTTTATCGACCGCCTTTTTCAAAGTCGGAACGCAGGCGCAGCCAAGCTCCGCCGCGACCGTCTTTGCGATCAGATACGTCTGTTCATAGCCGCGCTTTCTGCGGCGTTTCCTGCTGATCGGCACCCAAGTCAGAACGTCAAATTCCACCTTGCTGCGCAGCAGCGCCATCGCGATCAGTCTGCCGTAGACCTGCGCGTACTGCTGCATTCCACCGAATTTGAAGCGGTGGATGGAATCGACCACGGCGCCTTCGTAGTAGTAGACCGACCAGCACTGCCGGAAGGCTTCGCCGCGCTTGATCGAGCCGCTGACCTCCGGCAGATTCTTCCGGCACCTGCCGCAAAGGTCGCTCTCATCCTTGCCGAGCAGCTTTCCGCAGAAGGCGCACTTCGGCGGATAGATCAGATCGAGCAGCCAAGCGAAGAGATTCATGACGTCTCACGCTCCGCCAAACGGTGCCGCAGACCGCTGTAACGCTTGTTCCTGCGGTTGTTCTCCGTCATCTGCGCGACGACCTCCTCGCTGCCGACCAGGATCAGCAGCTCTCTGGCGCGGGTGATCGCCGTATACAGAACGCCGCGTGTGAGCAGCATCGGCGCTCCGGCGTACGGGACGAAGATCACCGCGCGATACTCGCTGCCTTGGCTTTTGTGCGCTGTGATCGCATAGGCAAGCTCCAGCTCTGACAGCAGATCCGTATCGTAGAGGACTTCCTTATCGTCAAAGAGAATGCGGATAATGTCCTCCTGCGGATCAATCTCCAGGATCGTGCCGATGTCGCCGTTGAAGACGCCAGTTCCGGCACCGCCGCCCTGCTTTTTCCACATTATATCATAATTATTCCGGATTTGCATCACCCGATCGCCCTCGCGGAAACAAATTTCTCCGCGAAATCTCTCTTTTTTTGCGGGAGACGGCGGATTGAGGACCGACTGCAGGACGGAATTGAGGTTCAGCGTGCCGGTTTCCCCTTTTCGGGTCGGACTGATAACTTGAATTTCTCCGGAGGGTATCCCCATGTTTTCCGGCAGACGCTTCGCGCAAAGCTCGGCGACCGTCTGCACCACGGCGTCCGGCGAACGGCGTTTAAGGAAGAAGAAATCGCGGTCCTTCGCCGTCAGCACGGGTAGCTCGCCGTGATTGACTGCGTGCGCGTTCATCACGATCAGGCTCTCCTGCGCCTGTCGGAAGATCTCGGTCAGCGCGATCGTCAGCACGACACCGCTGCGGATCAGATCGGCGAACAGATTGCCCGCGCCGACAGACGGCAGCTGATCAGGGTCTCCGACCAGAATCAGCGACGCTTTCTCCGGCAGAGCGCGCAGAAGGCTGTGCATCAGCAGAACGTCGACCATGGACATCTCGTCCACGATCAGGGCGTCGCAGTCGAGCGGTTCGTCTTCATCCCGCACGAAGTACATCTCTCCCGTTTCAGGCGAGATCTGCGTTTCCAGAAGGCGGTGGATCGTCATGGCGTCGCGGCCGGTCAGCTCGGAAAGCCGCTTGGCAGCGCGACCGGTCGGCGCGGCAAGCAGCGTCTTCTTTTCCATTCGGTCATAGAGCGACAGAATGCCCGCAAGCGTCGTCGTCTTGCCGGTACCGGGACCGCCGGTCAGCAGCATGATCCTGCGCTCGGCGGCGCAGCGGATCGCCTGCTTCTGCATCTGCGCATAAGCGATATTGTTCTCCGCTTCGACCGAGGCGATCTGCTCGTCCGCAAAGCAGAGCGGTACCGGCGTTTGATGCGCCATGCGGATCACGCGCTCGGTGATGTAGCACTCCGCCTCATAGTATTCCGGCAGATACACCGCCTGCAGCCCCGCGATACCGTCGATCTCGACCCTGCCGAGCTCCGCAAGACGGTCCAGCGCATCGCGCACGGCATCGCTGCCGAGCTCGAGCATGGACGCCGTCGCAATCGACAGCTTGTCCAAAGGCAGGAAGGTATGACCGTTGTTGAGGTTGTGCCGCAGCTCAAAGATCACGGCGGCCTCCACGCGGCGGTCGTCGTCGCCGTCAAAGCCCAACTCCAGCGCCATCGCGTCCGTCACGGCAAAGCCCGCGCCGAACTGCGGCAGCGTCAGAAGATACGGATTCTCATGCAGCCGTTCCATGGCTTCCTCAGCGTAGACGCGATAAAGCCGGACGGCGATTTCCGCGGGGATCCGATAGGCGGCGAGAAATTCGATCAGTCTGCGCACGCCGACCTGCCGACGGAAAGATACTCCCATTTCCAACGCGGCCTTGACAGAGATGCCGCTGATCTCGGCAAGGCGCTCCGGCGCACTGTCGAGGATCTTCAGACTGTCTTCCCCGAATTTCGCGACGATCTTCTCCGCCGTTTTCGGTCCGATGCCGCGCACCGCGCGCGAAGACAGATAGGCGCGGATATCGTTGGTCGTATCGGGCAGCAGCCGCTCCAAAAACTCTGCTTCAAACTGCCTGCCATAGGTATTATGCGTCGTCCACTTTCCCGTCACGATCAGGCGTTCTCCGACAATCGGGACAGGGATCGTGCCGACGACGGTGATCAGCGCGCCGTCCTCGGCGTCCAGCTTAATCACGGCATAGCCGTTTTCCTGATTCTGAAATAGGATCGCGGCGATTACGCCGCTAATCAGTTCCTGCTCCAAGCCTGTCGTTCTCCAGTCGTATGTAATCGCTGATCTGCGCCGCAGAGCACAATACCGCATCCGGCTCTCTGCGCAGCAGCAGCTCCGCCGCAGACTGCGCCTCCGGCGTTAGTCCGTTGTCCGCAAAAATCAGCATTCCGCGCATGCCTCTGTGCTCCCTCAAATGCAGGCAGCCGCGGATCGTATGCTCCGCTTCGGCTGCGTCGCCGCAGATATAGTAGATATGAACCGCGCCGTTTTCCGGACCCGGCAGTAAAAGCGCCTCTGACAGCGCCCGAACCACCATGAGCAGACCGCATGCCGCAAACGCAGCGATCATCACCCGAATCAGCATTCCCATCACCCAAGACAGTCTATGAACCGTCTTGACCTAATGTTCCAATATATATTCTACAACATATAGTATTAAATTACAAGTAATATACAAGAAAAAGCTGAGGGTAATTTCTCAGCTTTTTCTGATGATCGCCTCCGCGCAGAGCATGCCGTCCACTGCGGCGGACAGGATGCCGCCGGCGTAGCCGGCGCCCTCTCCGCAAGGGTACAGTCCCTTGATCTCGCTCTGCATATCCTCCCCGCGCAGGATCCTGACCGGCGAGGAACTTCGCGTCTCCGGCGCGGTCAAAAGCGCCTGCGGCGAGGCAAAGCCCTTGAGCGAGCCGTCCAGCGTTGAGATCGCCTGCCGCAGGGTGGCGGTGATTTTTTCCGGGAACAGATCGCGCAGATCGCAGAGCTTCACGCCCGGTCGGTACGTCGGCTTAACCTCGCCGAGCGCGGTCGAAGCGGTTCCCGCGAGGAAATCGCCGACCGTCTGCGCGGGAGCGCGGTAGGTTCCGCCGCCGAGAACGAATGCGCGATGTTCCAGCTCCTCCTGCCAGAGCATGCCGCCGAGGGTGTCTTTGCTTGGAAAATCCTCCGGCTTCAGCGTTACAAGCAGCGCTGCGTTTGCGTTCTCGCCGTCGCGCGCGGACAAGCTCATTCCGTTCGTTACAACGCCGCCGTTCTGCGACGCCGCCGCGACCACATAGCCTCCCGGACACATGCAGAAGGTATAGGCGGAGCTGCCGTCCGGCAAATGGCACGACAGCTTGTAGTCCGCAGGCGGAATGCCGTTTCCTGCCGCCGCGCCGTACTGCGATGCGTTGATAGCCGCCTGCTTGTGCTCGATTCGCACACCCATGGAAAACGGTTTCGGCTCCATCGGAATATTTGCAGCGTTCAAATAACGGAACGTATCGCGCGCGCTGTGTCCGATTGCAAGAATGACGTCCCTGCAGGCGATCGTCTCCTGTCTGCCGTTTTGCACATAATCCACGCCGGTGATACAGCCCTTGCAGGTTTTCAATCCGGTCAGCCTTGCGCCGAAGCGCACCTCTCCTCCAAGCGCGATCACCTGCTCGCGCAGGTTCTGCACCACGGTAAAGAGCACGTCCGTGCCGACGTGCGGCTTGGCGTCGTAGAGGATCTCCTCCTGCGCGCCGAAACGAACAAATTGCTCCAGCACCCAGCGGCCGCGCTCATTCTTTGTACCGGTGTTCAGTTTTCCATCGGAAAACGTGCCCGCGCCGCCCTCGCCGAACTGCACGTTCGATTCCGGATCAAGCGCGCCTTCGTTCCAGAAGTCTTCTACCTTTTTGCGGCGTTCCGGCGCAGGCTCGCCGCGTTCGAGCACAATAGGACGCATGCCGGCTTTCGCAAGCACCAGGGCGGCAAACATGCCCGCCGGTCCGAAGCCGACGATCACGGGGCGGTCAGGCGACTGCTTTTTCGGGATCGTATAGACATAAGGCGTTACCCGCGTGATTTTATCGCTTCTGTTCTGCCGCAGGAGTTTTCCCTCTCCGCTTCGCAGCGTTACGTCCACCGTGTAGACCCAGTGAAGCGCCGGCTTTTTCCGCGCGTCGAGCGAGCGGCGGAAAATCGAAAGCGTCTTGATCTCCGACGGCTTCACGCGCAGCGCCTGCGAAGCGTGATACAGCAGATCGTTTCGATCATGCTCCGTCGGCAGGATGATATCTCTGATTCGTATCATTTCACGCTCCTCAACTGTCCCGCAAGGCGACCGGACGACCAAGCCCACTGCAGATTGTAGCCGCCGCAGTCGCCGTCGATATCCAGGACCTCTCCAGCCGCGTACAGTCCGCGGCAGAGTCTGCTCTCCATCGTCGTTTCGTCAAATTCCTCCGTGCGGATACCGCCGGCGGTCACCTGCGCGCCGTCCATGCCCATCGCGCCGAGGACGCGGAGCGCAAACTGCTTGATTTGTTTTACTATGCGATTCAGGTCGTTCAGTCCGCCGCACGGCTGCTCCAGAGAAATTCCGGCAGAGCGCAGCACCGTTCTTCCGAGGCGGTTATGCAGCATGCCGGTCAACAAATCCTCCGCTTTCAGCTCCGGCATAGACCGGCAGCGCAGCGTCAGCATTTGCGTGATCTCTTCCTGCGTCAGTTCCGGCAGAAAATCGATCACGAGATTCTCCTCCGGCACGGCATAAGCTGATATCTCAAAGATCACGGGACCGCTCACGCCGTAGTCCGTGAACTGGATCTCACCGGTGCGGGTTCTTCCCGCATGCCGCACCTCTGCCTCGCAGCGCACGCCCTTGAGCGAACGCACGAACGTCATGTCGGTGCGGAGCTGGACAAGCGACGGTCGGAGCTTCGTTTTCGTATGGCCGAAGGACGAAAGCAGCTTATAGCCCAGATCCGTGCCGCCGAGCTTGCCGCCTGCGCAGCCGCCTGCGCAGACGATCACGCGGTCGGCGTGATAAACGGTTTCTCCTGCCGTCGCGTAGAATTCTCCGTTCTTCCGTTTCAGCTTCGTGACCTCTGCGCCCGTAACGATCGTCACGTTTTTGCGCTGTTCCAGCGGCAGGCGCAGAACGTCCGCAACGCTGTTCGCGCTGTCGCTGCGCGGATAGATGCGACCGCTGTTCTCCGTCACCGTCAGCAGTCCCAGCGAACGGAAATATGCAAGCGTGTCCTCCACGCCGAATTCGCGCAGTGCGTATCGGCAGAACTGCGGCTGTTGCCCGTGATAATGCTCTGCGCTCAGGTTTTGGTTGGTCAGGTTGCAGCGGCCGTTGCCCGTTGCAAGGAGCTTCCGCGCCATCCGCGCCTGCCGCTCCAGAAGAATGATCTCGTTATCCGGTTGTTCAGAAGCGGTCAGAGCGGCGATCATGCCGGACGCGCCGCCGCCGATGATCAGGACTTTCATAGCAGACCCTCCGGTAGTTTTCTGATTGTATTATAGCCGTTTTGTTCCGTCGTGGCAAGTGCTTCGTCACTTTCCGCGCTTGACAGCATGCGCAAAAGCCGCTATGATAGCTGCGGAGCTGATGCAAATGACAATGGAAGATCTGATCCGCAGGATCAACGAGCTTGCGCACAAGGCGAAGTCCGAAGGGCTGACCGAAGATGAAACGAAGGAGCGCGACGCGCTGCGCAGGCAGTATCTCGACGCGATCAAGCGCAATCTTACCGCGCAGCTGGATAACACCTACATCGTCACGCCGGACGGCAGGAAGACAAAACTGCATAAGAAAGAGGAACGGAATTGACCGTTCCTCTTTCTTTACGGAAATCTGATAATCCTCTGATCAATCAGCAGAAGAATAATATAGATCTGCAGCAGGAAGAGCATGGGAAACCCCAGCGCGAAGCGGATATACCGCGTCTTATGGTGAAAAATGAACATCGCGAGGCATCCGCCCAGACCGCCGAAGAGAGCCGTGACGATAAACAGCACCCGTTCCGAGATCCTCTTTCCGCGATGACGCGCGCGATGAATATCGATACACATAAGGGTAAATGCGGTCACGTTCATAACGAGGACAATCGCTGCATAAACATAAAACATAAATGACAAACGCCTTTCGGAGGGATTTTTTATGAAAAAGCCAATCGTTTTGCTTTGCTTGATCTTGATTGTATCATTTACTGCCTGCGCTGTCAAGGAAGATGACACTGTCTGCGTAAAAGACAGCTATGACATTCCGCCGATCCCCGCCTTCTGTCTGAACGCGCCGCTGCCGGAAGATACCGTCATGGCGGCAATGACCGAGGACGGGCAGCGTATTTTTTATATCCACGACGCCTTCACGATCTGCAAGGAATCCGTCAGCGCCTCTTCCGCAGACGAGGCGTTTCAGATTTTGACCGGACGAACGCGGGAAGATCTGCAGCCGGTTGCCGTCACGCGCTTTCCGCAGGAGGAATACCGCTACTCCTGCACCGCAGCGGGAGAAAACGGCACGGAAATCTGCACCGGCGTGCTCTTCTTTGACGGCGCGCACGCTTACAGCCTGCAGATCATCTGCGACGCTGAAGCAGAAAAGGCCTATCGCGGCACCTTCTCGGAGCTGCTGGCAAACGCAACGCTTGACGCCGTTTGACAAATCGGCAAATATCGGATAGAATAGTACCCGAAGGTGATACCAATGAAACATGGTCTTACTGCCGCGCTTTTGTTCTTCTTTGCCGTTCTGATCGCCGTTGCTGTCTTTCTGATCATTCAGTTTTTTTCAATTCTCGACAGCTCACAGCCGGATGCGGCAGAAACACCTGTGCAGAGTTCAGACGCTCAGCCGGCAGAGGAAGCCTCGCAGAATGCAAGAATAGTAGAATATACGAAAGAACACTGGCAGGACTACAATGTCTCCTATGATCCCGCCGCTAATGAACTCACGCTGTCGAAGGAAACCGCGATGGATCACGAAGCCGCCTGCGCTTACGGCGGCAGCGTTTACGAAGGCAAGTCCGCGCCCGAGACCTATCTGCAGACCGTTCAGATCATCGCGATCGACGTCTCTGCGCACTGCGACAGTCCGGGTCTGTCCGCAACGCTCTGCTATCTCAGCTCGGACGGCAAGCCGATCTTCACGGTCAGCAGCGGCGGAGAGATCTGGACCTGCTGGGAATCCGAAGACCCCTAACTGTTGTACGGAGATACGCTTATGAAACAAAAGATCAAATCCCTTTTTGACGCAAAGCTGTGGAAATTCCTGCTTGTCGGCGTGCTGAACACGATCGTCGGAGAAGGTCTGAAGGCGCTTCTTCTCGCCTTTACGTCCCTCGCGCCGCTGCCCGCTTCTGCGATCAGCACCGCGCTCGCCAGCGTGATGAGCTATTTTCTGAACCGCTACTTCACATTCAAATACAAGGGTGACAACGCAGCGGCGATCCTGCGCTTTGCGCTGAATATCGTCGTGTGTTACGTTCTGTCTCACGCGATCGCTCTTCTGCTGATCTACCCGCTGCTGACCGGCGCAAAGGACGGCTGGTTCGCGGGACTCAGCCTGATTGCAGCAGAAAAGAAAACAGCGGCGGACTATATTGCGACCTACAGCGGCTCGGTCCTGTTCGTCGGCTTCAACTATCTCGGGCAGCGGTTTTTCGCGTTCCGTGAGGAAACGCCGGACTGAAAAGACACGAAGCAACAATAATCGTCAAGGGAGGAGCAAATGCTCCTCCCTTTGATATTGACAACCGCTGATTATTTGCTATAATGCAAAGGAAAAAAGCAATTTGAGGTGAAATATCCATGCTTCGCCGCACACTGAAATGGTTCGTACCGACTTACGCTCTGTTCCCGCTTGCCCTAACGGGGATCATGAATCTGATCGCCTATACCGGATCCAAGTGGATACAGTCAGTCTTTCATCTGAATAACGCGATTGATATGACGACGAAATGGGATAATGCGATCCCGTTCACTCCGATTTGGATCTTGCCCTATCTGATCACATTTGCTTTCTGGTTCTACCTGTACATCACAGTGGCAAAGGAAGGACGGCAAGCTGTTTACCGGCTGGTCACCGCTGACTTCTGCGGCAAGCTGGTCTGCATGATCATTTTCATCGCGATGCCGACTACGAACGTCCGTCCCGAGGTCGTCGGCACCGGCTTCATTCCCTTTGTCGTTCGATTCGTCTACTGGATCGACGCGCCGAACAATCTCTTCCCGTCTTTGCACTGTTTCATCGCCTGGCTCGGCACGAGACAGATCTTCGAGGCGAAGAAGATTCGCCACGGCGTCCTCAACGGCGTGCTCTGTGCGGTCGGCTCTCTGATCGTGTTCGCCTCTACCCTCTATACGAAGCAGCACGTCATCGCGGACGTTATTTCCGGCGTCCTGCTCGCGGAGCTCTGCTACGCGATCGCAAAATACACCAAGCTGCCGAACGTTCTGGAGCGCGTCAACGAGCGGTTCATGACCACAAAGCTGTGCAGATTCTACGATACGGCAGACTGGAGAAATACATAATTACGAAAAAGCCGCCTGCGGATGCAGGCGGCTTTTTCGTTCAGCGTGTCGAAAAACCTTTTTCGACACGCTGGCAGGCTGCCAAAAAGCTCGGAAGGCAAGCAACGCACGACCGTAGGCGTACATAGAGGTACGGTAGGTCGTGCGTTGCGCAGTAAGTCAGAATCCTTGCGGAGCAAGCAGTTTGCAATCTAAAAAGTTCGGAAAACTCCAAGCATTGAAGGATGCCGAATTCAGCGCACCTTTGCTGAAAACGTTTGACTGATTCTGACGGTTCCGGACTTTTTTGACAGTCTGACGAAAAAGCCGCCTGCGGATGCAGGCGGCTTTTTCGTTCAGCTCACGCGGACGATACAGGTGTATTCTTTTCCGTTGTAGCGGACTGTGACGTTCGTAGTGCCGTAGTTTTTCACAATAACGACGCCGTCCTTGACCTCGCACACGTTCGGATTGTCGACCGTATAAACGATATTCGTGATGCGTTCGTCGTCTCTGTCGTACAGGAAGAGGTTCAAGGTTTCGCTCCGCGCGAGAGAAAGCGTAACGTCGGTATATTTGAGATACGCTCCGTCGTCGGCATAATCGCCGAACGTGCAGCGGACCAGCACCTCGGCGATCTGATCGCCGACCTGCGCGGTCACGATCGTTTTACCGCCGCTGATCGCGGTCACGATACCGTTCTGATCGACTTTGGCGACAGTCACGTCGTCGCTCGTCCAGTTTACCTTCATGCCGGTCGGCAGATTCGTCACGCGCAGCATCAGCTTTTCGCCTCTGGAAAAGAGCGATGCGTCGAGCGGGTAATTGAGCTGCGGCACAAATTCCTCCGGCTCCGTTGCTTCGGTCGGATCGACAGGCGCGTTGGGATCAAGGCAGATCACGGTGCATGAGGCGGTCTGATCTCCGCAGGTGATCTCGATCTTCGCCTGGCCGTAGCCGACGGCAGTTACGGTAAAGGAGGCGGACTTCGATTCCGTTCCGATCTCGGTGCGCGCCTCATTGGAAACAGCCGCGACGCGCTCGTTGCTGCTGACGCAGTACATCGACTTGCCGCAGTTAAGGTTTACGCTCGCCGTCAGCTCCACGCTTTCCCCCGGAGCGGAAAGCTCGATCCGTTCGTTCCCGCGATCCAGCTCCAGTTTCTCACAGGCATCGGCATTCTCGTCGATTTTCGAATAATCCTCGCGTTCGATCCGGTCTTCCAGTCCCGGCCACCAGCCGATCATATCGCCGATGAAATAAAACACGACCAGCACGGTAAGAATCAGGAACAACAGGGCGGCGATCCGGAAGGGCTTCGGGTCAATCTTTTTCTTCTTCAATTTCTTCGGCGCGGAATACTTCCCCTTCGCCGCGCGCTGCCGCTCTCTGCGTTCCTCGTCCGTAATACGGCGGCGCTGCACGGGCCGCGGCTCGTCACTGCCAGCCGTAAGGGCGCTGCCGCACAGCGGACATTTGCCGCGGTTTTCGTCATAAATTGTGCCGCAATAATAGCAGATTACCTTGTTTTCCATTCAAATCCTACGCAAATATGCGCTTATTCTCCTTCCTGTTCATGTAACATATATTGTTCCATTTTTTATATCATATCATTTTCTTTGGAATATGACAAGAATGTTATTGATTTTTTTATAAAAATGTCATAGTATATAGTTGATTATTTTGGAGTTTTATAAGGAGGCGAATGCGATGTCCGATCTGAGAATGATCTCTCCTTTGCTGGACGATATGCAGATCGAAAGAGAAGCTGCCCCGCATAACGGACGCAAAAGCTATATTCTTCGCCGCGGTACTTCCGAGGATCGGTATATTCTGAAAGTGCTTTCGATCCCCGCCGCCGACAGTCAGGTGCGCGCAATGATCCTCTCCGGCGCTTACGCGGACGAGGCTGCCGTGCACAAATACTACGGCAAGGTCGTTGACGACATCAAGGCGGAGCTGAACGCCGGCAAAAAGCTCGCGGAAAGCGGCTATTTTGCGGGCGCCCTGGACTTTCAGGTCGAAACGAAAGAATCCGGCGTAGGATATGACGTTTATATTCTTCGTCCGTTCCATATCCCCCTCGACGAGCTGCTCTCCCACGGCGCGATCACAAATCTGCGCGCGGTCAATCTCGGCATCGATCTATGCGATTCGATCAGCGCCTGCCGCGATGCCGGCTACATCTTCGGCAACATCAAGCCGGAAAACATTTTCTTGACGCAGTCCGGCCGCTTCATGCTCGGCGATCTCGGTCTGATCCCGCTGGAGGATCTGGAATACTCCTGTCTGCCGGAAGAATACATCGGTCCATACTCCGCGCCGGAGCTGTCCGATATCACAGCCTCGCCCAACACGACGATGGATCTGTATTCGCTCGGCATGGTGCTGTATAAGATCTACAACGGCAACCACGACGCATTTGAAGACGAGAATACCGGCGAAGGCATGGCGGGCAAGCTCCGCATGATGGGCAAGGCGCTGCCAACGCCGATCTATGCCGATTACGAACTTGCGGGCATTATCCTGAAGGCCTGCGCATTCAAGCCGGAAGACCGCTATCAGTCGCCGGAGGAGCTCAAGCAGGCGATCTGCCTGTATATGCAGCGCAACGAGATCTCCGACACGCTGATCGTTCCCCCGATCATCTCCGATGAAACGCCGATCGCAGCGGACGCAGCGGAGGAAGAGCCGGAAGAAGATCCGATCCGCATGACAGACGCCAGGCAGCTGGACGAGGATTTCCGCCAGAGCTTTGCCCCGGATCTGTCCGGCGCGGGTACGGAAAAAGATATTGATAAAACGATCGCGATCCCGTTTGTCGCGCCGACGGAAAAGCCTGCCGAGCCGGAGCCGGAGCCTGCGGAAGCCGCGCCGCCGACCGAGCCGGTCGAGCCGCCGCAGGAAGATCGCGAAGAGGCGCCGGATGAGCAGGCGGAGATCGACGAGGATTATGATCCCGACCAGATCAATCTGGACGAGCTGCTCGCTTCGGTAGAGCGCGTCGTCAACAAAGAGCTGCCGGAGCCCGAGGTGGAAGTGCCGACGGCGGAATCAGCGCAGAATACGCAGGCGCAATCCGAGCCGGCTTCCCGTGAGTATGTCGATCAGTCTATCGGAGCGGAGGACGAGTCCTCCCGGGAAGAGGACGAAGCGCCGCACCGTTCCGGCAGGGTCGGCAAGTTCTTCCTGATCCTTGGACTCTTGGCAGCAATCGCGGCTGTCGCCTACTTCTTCGTGACCTGGTTCTTCGTGAAGGCGGACGGCGTCCGCGTCCTCTCATGCAATACCGAGGAGATCATCATTGAGCTTGTCACAAAGGATTCCCTGGACAAGTTCGACGTCACCTGCACCGACAGCTACGGCACCACCTACCCTGTCGATATCGTCTCCAATCGATATACCTTCTCCAAGCTGAAGGAGAACACGACCTATACCATCACGGTCGAAGCCGCCCGTTATCATAAGCTGACCTCGGAAAGCGTCACCACCCTGACGTGCACCACGCCGGAAGCGACAACGGTCACCGAATTCACCGCAAGGCGCGGAGATACGGAAGGCGAAGTCCTGCTCTCGTTCCAGTACAGGGGACCTACGCCGAAGTATTGGATCGTTTCCTACACGAATGCGGACGGCAGCAGCGCAAATTCCTATAATGTCAACAGCAATCAGACCCCGATCCTGATCGCGGGACTGACGCAGGGCGACTCCTATACGTTCACGCTGGACGCGGCTTCCGACGACGCCGCAGACGATGCCGCAGGCCGCATCTACCTCTTCGGCACGACCACAGTAACTTACGAGCTTCTGCCTTTTGTTGAGGCAAACAACCTGAAGATCGACGCAATTGAAAGCGGCAATCTGCATATCAAATGGGATTCGACCAAAAACACGCCCGAAGAATGGACGGTCGTCTGCGAATCCGGCAGCGACAGGTGGGAAGGCTCCACGAAGGAAACCGCCTTCACATTTACAGAACTCCCTGATTTTGCGAGGGATTATACGATTTCTGTCAGCGCCGTCGGCATGGATAAGCCGGAAACGCTGACGCTTCCCGCCAATCCGATCGTTGTTGAGAATTTGAGAGCGACAGCGAACGAGGACGGCTCAATTACGCTTGCATGGGATATGCCCGCAGGCACTCCCTCGGGCGGATGGTATGTTTCCTATACGCCTGTCGGCACTTTCCATACGGATGATTCCATGCCGGAGCCGGAGAAGAACATCGTCTACGGCAGCTCCACCGTTCTGAAGGATTATGTATTCCCCAATACGGAATACTCCATTGAGATCAAGACAACCGCAGCCGATACGTCCTCCGACGTTTACGGCGAAACCACGACCGGCGTCAAGACCGCTGCGGCGCAATATTTCAAGGATTACGGCATTGACCCCGCTGCACCGTTGCCCATAGAAGACGGATACGTTTCTCTTTGGGCTGCGCCGGAAAACTGGTCTTCAAAGGACGCGGAACATAAATATACCGATCTGACGGACAAAAAGACGACCTTCTCCGCCGCTGAAAAAATAGCGGTCTGCCTGGAGGTCAAGTCCGTCAACGCCTCGACGGATACGGTCCGTCTGACTTACATCGTCCGCGATGCGGAAGGTCATGCCGTCAACTACGACGACAGACGGTCGGAGTTTACATGGAACGAGCTCTGGTACAGCCGCCGTCACGTCAATCTGATCCCGATGCCCGAAAAGGACGGAACGGTCGTTTCCGGCAGCTACACGCTGGAGATCTACGTCAACGGCAAGCTGCTTGCTTCCGCCCCGTTCACCATTTCCTGATTCATCAACAATATCAAAGGAGATATTTATATCATGGCAAAAAAAGTATTGATCACCGAGACTGTTCTGCGTGACGCCAACCAGTCTCTGATGGCGACCCGTCTCCCCTATTCGGACTTTGCCGATATTCTGTCGACAATGGACAAAGCCGGATACTATTCCGTCGAATGCTGGGGCGGCGCCACCTTTGACTCCTGCCTTCGCTATCTGGGCGAGGATCCGTGGGAGCGCCTGCGCAACATCAAAAAGGCGATGCCCAATACCAAAACGCAGATGCTGCTGCGCGGACAGAACCTGCTCGGCTACAAGCACTATCACGACGATGTGGTGGAGAAGTTCGTGGAGCTTTCCATCAAGAACGGCATTGATATCATCCGCATCTTCGACGCGCTGAACGATTTCCGCAATCTGGAGACCGCGCTTGCCGCCGTCAAACAATACTCCAAGAAGTACAACCGTCACGTGATCGCTTCCGGCTGCATTTCCTACACGCAGAGCCCGGTCCATACCGTTGAAAAGTACGTCGAAATGTGCAAAAAGCTCGTGGAGATGGGCTTTGAGACCTTGTGCCTGAAGGATATGGCCGGCACGATGAGCCCCTTTGAGGCGGAAAGTCTGATCAAGGGCATCAAATCTGCAGTCGGCAATGTGCCGGTCATCCTGCACACCCACTGCACGACGGGCATGGCATATATGACCATCACCAAGGCGATCGAAGCGGGCGTGGACGTGATCGACTGCGCGACGTCCTGCTTCTCCAACGGCACGTCCCAACCCGCGACTGAGACGATGTTTTACGCACTCGGTCAGTACGGCATCGACTGCGGTCTGAACGAAGAGGCGATCAACAAGGTCAACGACTACTTCAAGCCGATCAAGCAAAAGTACATCGACGCCGGCACCATCAACCCGAAGTCCATGGCGACCGACTCGCAGGCGCTGGTCTATAAGGTTCCCGGCGGCATGCTCTCGAACATGATCGCCAATCTCAAGGACATGAACGCTATGGACAAGTTCGACGAGGCGCTCAAGGAAATTCCCGCCGTCCGCAAGGATCTCGGCTATCCCCCGCTGGTCACGCCGCTGTCGCAGATGGTCGGCAACCAAGCGGTCACGAACGTCCTCGTTGGCGAACGTTATAAGAATATCTCCAACGAAGTGAAAAACTACTTTAAGGGCGAATACGGCATCGCGCCCGCTCCCGTCAGCAAGGAGCTGCAGGAGAAGATCCTCGGCGCAGGCAACGAGCCGACCGACTGCCGCATTGAAGATCAGAAGCGCACCGGCAAGGACTTTGAAGACGCAAAGGCCGCGCTTGGTGATCTGGCGCGCAGCGAAGAGGATATCATGAGCTATATCTGTTTCCCGAAGCAGGCGAAGGAATTCCTCGAAAAGCGCAAGGCAGCCGAGGAGAACGTCTGCACCTACAGCATTGAGGCGATCTGAGGAGGCGCGGCATGAATACGATAGGCGAAAAACTCGCGATCGGTGAAGCCGGTCTGACCGGCGCGCTCGGCTATGCCGTTGTGTTTATCGGTCTTTTCCTCTTGCTGGTGGTCCTGATCATCAGCGGAAGCATTTTTAAGGCAAAAGCAAAAAAGGCGGCAGCGGTCGTAACGCCTGCCGCTCCGGCAGCTCCGGCTCCCGCGCAGGAAGCCAAGCCCGCGCCCGGCTCCGCCGGCGAAGTCAAGCTCTTCGACGTGCCTGACAAGGAGGCCGCCATGATCATGGCGATCGTCGCGAACAAGCTGCAAAAGCCGCTCAATGAGCTGCGGTTCATTTCCATCAAGGAGGTCAAGTAAAATGAAATATAAAGTAACCTTAAACGGAAAGACGTACGAAGTGGAAGTCGAAGCAGGCAAGGCGATGCTCTTAGACGAATATGAAGCATACGCGCCCGTTCCCGCCGCGCCCGCAGCGCCCGCCGCAGCTCCTGTTGCCGCGCCGACGCCCGCCGCCGCGCCCGCAGCGGTCAATCTTGCCGCTGGCGAGCCCGTTCCCGCCCCCATGCCCGGCGTCATCCTGAAGCTCCTGGTCAAGCAGGGCGACAGCGTCAAGGAGGGCGATACGCTCGCTATCCTTGAGGCGATGAAGATGGAAAACGAGATCGCCGCTCCCAAAGCAGGCACGGTCGCGCAGGTCGTCTGCAAGATCGGCGACAAGGTCGATACCGGCGCCGCTTTGATCGTCCTTGCGTAAGGAGGAGCAGGAATGGGTATTATCGACACTTTGAAAGGGCTGCTGACAGACTCCGGCTTTGCTTCTCTGATGGCGGACGGCGGCTGGCAGAATCTGATCATGATCTTGATCGCCTGCGTGCTGCTCTACCTCGGCATCAAGAAGAAGTTCGAGCCGCTGCTGCTCGTCGGCATCGCCTTCGGCTGCCTGCTGGTCAATATCAGCTGGTTTGCGAACAAGGCCGGCATCGGCAATCCCGACGCGCTGTTCCATCAGGATCTTTGGGACAGGTTCCTTGACCCCAAGGACGCCGCCTATCACAGCTACGGCGCGATCCTCGCGAAGGGCGGACTGCTTGACATTCTCTATATCGGCGTCAAAGCAGGCATCTATCCCTGCCTGATCTTCATGGGCGTCGGCGCGATGACCGACTTTGGTCCGCTGATCGCGCGTCCGACTTCTCTGATCATGGGCGCAGCCGCGCAGCTCGGCGTGTTCCTCGCTTTCTTCGGCGCAAGCCAGATCGGCTTCACCGGTCCTCAGTCTGCTTCCATCGGCATCATCGGCGGCGCGGACGGTCCGACCGCAATTTTCCTCACGACGAAGCTCGCGCCCGAGCTTCTGGGCGCGATCGCCGTCGCTGCTTATTCGTATATGGCGCTGATCCCGATGATCCAGCCGCCCCTAATGAAAGCGCTGACGACTAAAAAGGAGCGCGAAATCGTCATGAAGCAGGCAAGAGAGGTTTCCAAAACGGAAAAGATCCTCTTCCCGATCATCGTCACGATCTTCGTCGTTCTCCTGCTCCCCTCCACGGCTCCGCTGATCGGCTGCCTGATGCTGGGCAACCTGTTCCGTGAGTGCGGCGTGACCGAGCGTCTGTCCGACACCGCGCAGAACTCCCTGATGAACATCGTCACCATCTTCCTCGGCACCTCCGTCGGCGCGACCATGATCGGTTTCCGCTTCCTTGCGTTGGATACGCTGAAAATCGTCGCGCTCGGGCTGATTGCCTTCGGCTTCTCCACCGTCGGCGGTCTGCTCGTCGGCAAGCTGATGTGCTGGATCACCAAGGGCAAGATCAACCCGCTGATCGGCTCGGCAGGCGTTTCCGCTGTTCCGATGGCGGCCCGCGTTTCGCAGGACGTCGGCAGAAAGTACAACAAGAACAACTATCTGCTGATGCACGCGATGGGCCCGAACGTGGCAGGCGTCATCGGCTCGGCAATCGCTGCCGGTTTCCTGCTCAAGGTCTTCGGCGGATGATTGTTCGTAACAATGAAAGAGAACGCCTTGACTTATTTCGTCAAGGCGTTCTCTTTTTCTGCGCGGTCGAAGGCGTGCAGCCAGTCGGATTTGAGATAGTAGATTAAGAAGATAATGCTGCTGAGCGTCCACGTCAGCGGGTACGCGCTGAAAATGACCCAGCTTTCGTTAACCAGCGGCACCATAATGGAGATATACGCCACGCGGATGGCGCACCACGTCGCCAGCATGACGAACATCGGCACCATTGGCTTTCCCGCTCCGCGCATGATCGCCGCAATGCAGTGCGAGAACGAAAGCATGCAGAAGAACAGCGATTCGACGCTGGACTGCCTGACGCCGATCTCAATCGCCGCTTCGTTGTCCGTAAAGAAGTCCATCAGCGGTCTTGCGAACAGGATCATCGCGGCGCCGATTAGCTCCGCGGCGATCACGGACCCAATCGTCCCGAGTCTCGCGCCCTTTTTGGTTCGCTCATACTGCCGGGCGCCGAGATTCTGACTGACAAAGGTCGTCAGCGCCATGGTAAAACACGTGATCGGCAGGAAGGCGAAGCCCTCCAGCTTCGCGTAGGTGCCGCAGCCTGCGACAGTATCCTCTCCGAAGGAGTTGATATTCGCCTGAACGATGACGTTGGCAAAGGCGATGATCGAATTCTGGACGCCGGACGGCAGACCGTATCTGATGATCTCCCGCAGCATCGGCAGATGAAACCGGATCTTCCGCAACCGGAGCTGATAGTCCGTTTTATAATGAGAAAGCCGGAACAGACACAAAAAGACGCTGACAAACTGGGAGATCGTGGTCGCCAGCGCGGCAGACCATACGCCCCAGCCGAAGCCGCCGACGAATAAAAAGTCGAGAGCGATGTTGACGAGCGACGAAAAGATCAGATAGTACAGCGGGTGTTTGCTGTCTCCCACGGCGCGGAGAATGCCCATGCCGAGGTTGTACATGACGATGGCAAGCGATCCGAGGAAATAGTAGCGGAAATACTCCACCGAGTACGGCATGACGTTTTCCGGCGTCTTCATCAGCTTCAGGATCAGCGGCGTCAGACCCACGCCGATACCGGTCATCAAAAGGCCTGCCGCAAGTCCGAACGCCACGGTGGTATGGACGGCGATCTGCAGCCGCTCGGTATCTCTCGCCCCGAAATGGCGCGATATGATGACGCCCGCGCCGACGGCTATGCCGCCGAAAAAGCCGACCAGCAGAAACACCAGGCTGCCCGTCGAGGTCACCGCCGCGTATTCAGAATCTGACAGATAATGTCCGACGATCCATGCGTCTGCGGTATTATACAGTTGTTGAAAGATCTGCCCGAGCAGGATCGGTACGGCAAAGGTGATCAGTCCCTTCCAGATCGGTCCACGCATCAGAGCGTCGTTTCGTTGATTCAATTGGTTTGCTTCTTTCCTGAAATTTTTTGTATTATATCATAAACGATACGCGGACGCAATCGCTTTTCTTCGTTTTCCCGACCGGAAAACATATCCTTCCGCATAATTCGTCATTTTTCATTGACTTATAATCGCCGAGGAAGTATAATAAATCAGAAAAATTCAGATTGGAGCTTCCAAAATGAAAAGATTCCTGATCACACTGCTCGTCCTGTTACTGCTCGGCGGGCTGATATTCGGTCTGTTTTACTTTTTCTGGACAGCGGAAAACTTTGCCTCGCTCGGCGCAAGCGCGATGCAGGACGGCAAATACTCCAGAGCGGTCTCCCGTTACGAAATGGCGGTCAAGCTCGACCCCGGCAATGTCGATTACGTGATCGCTCTTGCGGACGCCTGCATTGCCGACGGCAGCTACACCATGGCGGAACGGTCTCTGGTCGACGCGATCAAAGCGAAACCCTCCGCCGCGCTCTATACGAAGCTGTCCTCCGTCTACGTCGAGCAGGACAAGCTGTTTGACGCGCAGAAGATGCTCGACGGTATTCTTTCGCAGAATCTGCGCGGTGAGATCGACGCAAAGCGTCCCGCCGCCCCGGTCCTCACGCCGGCGCCCGGAGAATACGACGAATACATTGATCTGACGATCGAATGCGCCGGCAGCACCTACGTTTCCATGACGGACCAGTATCCCTCAACTTCTTCCGGCGCCTATGGCGCGCCGATCGCATTGGCCGCCGGCGCGACTCACGTCAGCGCAATCACCGTCGGGGCAGATGGTCTTGTCAGCCCGCTGACTGAGGGCGATTATACCATCGTCGGCGTCATCGAGGAAGTCGTTTTCGCCAGTCCGGAGCTGGAAGGATACGTTCGCGATACGCTCTTTATCCCGCGCACAAGCGCGGTCATGACAAGTGATCTCTGGCAGATCACCGAGCTGACCCTTCCGGATAACGTCACAGTTTTCAGCGATCTGCGCTATTTTACCAGCCTGAAAACACTCGTCATTCACGACATGCCGCTCGATTCCTGCGACTTCCTTGCCGCCATGCCGGAGCTGCAGGAGCTTGATCTTTCCGGCTGTATGCTCTCGCCGGAGGATCTTGACACGATCGGCGCGATCCCTACGCTTTCCAAGCTCCGTCTGAGCCGATGCGGACTGGTCAACATCACTTCCCTTTCGCCGCTGGAGAATCTGGAAGACCTGGATCTTTCCTATAACAGCATTTCGGACATCAACGCGCTCAGCGGAATGAAATACCTGCGCCAGCTGAACCTTCGCAGCAACGCGGTCTCCTCGCTGGAATCGCTCAAATTTGCCGCCAAGCTGCATATCCTGGATATCTCCGAAAACAATATTCCCTCTCTTGCGCCGCTTTCGAACTGCACGCAGATGGAAAAGCTGACCGCAGATGACAACGATATTTCCGACATCGGCGTCGTTGCCAAGATGCCGGAGCTCACGATCCTCTGCGCTTCAAGAAACATGATTTTCGACGCGAGCGCCGTCGCATCCTGCACCGCGATGACGCGTCTGGAGCTTGCGGATAATTCGCTGACCGCTATCGACATGATCGCCGATATGCCGCAGCTATCCTACCTCGACATCAGCCACAATCTTGTTGCCGAGATTCCCGCGCTGAACGTGGAGACGTGCAGACTGAGCAGCTTCTACGCATCGTACAACAAGCTCGAAAGCGTCGCGCATCTGGCAGGTCTTTTGGAGCTGACCTACGTGAACGTCGACTACAATGACAACATCGAAGACATTGAGTGCCTGACCCCGTGCCACATGCTCGTGCAGGTGGACGCCTTCGGAACGAAAGTGGAGAAGGTGGAGGCGCTGCTCAATATGGGCGTTATCGTGAATTTCGATCCCACGACCGCGCCGTCCTATGTTGGCGGATAATGGTGCAAAAACGTCGGTTTTGCGGCGTGTCCTAAAGGACAGTTTCATAAGGGAGACGGTGTAATCCGATTGGGTTACACCGTTTTTCCTTTTGTATTGCGGGTTTGCGCCACATCGAAGAGGCTTCGATCTCAACTCAGTTACACGATCTTAACCGAAAAGGTGCCGGTTGAATGAAACCGGCACCTTCTCGTATTGATAACAACGCTTGTTATCTGAGGAACAGCTTTGATGTTTGTTGTATCGTGATTGCACGCCTGCTTACAGATTCTTTCCGGAGAACGGGAGAAGGAATCCAAACGCCTCGGAGACGAACGGCGCGAGGCCGTACATATCAAAGCGGCTCGCTTCGGAAATAACGTGCATTCTTCGTTATTTCAGAGTTTTATATTGCGCATCATTCACCGGCTCGCACCATTCGGTATTGGTGTTCTCGCCGGGTATTTCCTGTGCGATATGTTGGAACCAGCAGTCCTTTGCGGCCCCGTGCCAGTGTTTTACATTTGCCGGGATCATGACAGAATCGCCCGGACGAAGCTCACGCGCTTCCTTGCCCCATTCCTGGTACCAGCCGCTTCCGTGAACGCAGATGAGAAGCTGTCCGCCGCCTTTATCAGCGCGGTGGATATGCCAGTTGTTCCGGCAGCCCGGCTCAAACGTGACGTTGAACGTGGGGATCGGCTCCATCGTCAGCGGCTTCAGATAACTCTTTCCGATAAAATACCTGGCGAATGAATCGTTCGGCTCGCCGAGCGGGAGCGTCAGTTTCGGCAGCGCTTCCTCTTTGCCGTAAACCTCGTCGATTATCGGGAAAGCACTCCACGCCTTCGGCCAGCCGCAGTAAAAGGCGAGCTGCGTAGCGATTTCGACAGCTTCGTCCTTTGTGACGCCGTGTTCCTTTCCGAGTATAAGATGACTTTTCAGCTGCGGATACAACCCTGCGGAAAACAGAGCCGCGATCGTGATCAAGCTGCGGTCACGGAGCGACAGCCTGTCTTCTCTCGTCCACACCTCGCCGAACAGTACGTCGTCGTTCAGTTCGGCGAATTTCGGCGCGAGATTGCCGAGGCGCTCCCTGCCGGCGGTTTGCTTTTTCATTGTGCTTCCTCCTTATCTTACGGATCTTCCAAGTTCATACGCCTCGGCAAACGCCGGGGTGTTTTTGATCTCTCCCGGCTCGTAAACGCCGGTGCCGTAGATCACGCCCATTTCCTTTGCGCCTTCCACACAGTCGGCGTAGCCGCGGAAGCATTCGATAGTGCGCTCCTGTGATTCTTTTTCTTCGTCGGCACAGGTAACGATAAAGTAAAACTCTTTGTTTTTCACTTCCGTCCAGCGGGCGACCGTGCGGTCGATGACAGTCTTTAACTGCGCGTCGATCGAGTAGAAGTAGACGGGGCTTGCAAAGACGATCACGTCCGCGTCGATCATTTTCTGTAAGATTTCCGGCATATCGTCCTTTTTGGCGCATACGCCGCCGGACTTCTGACAGTAGTAGCAGGCGGCGCAATAGCCGACCTTCTTTTCAGAGACGCGGATCTTTTCGACTTCATTCCCGGCGTCAAGCGCGCCGCGCATGAATTCATCGCATAGAATATCGGAGTTACCGCCCTTTCGCGGACTTCCGGACAGGATCAATACTCTTTTGCTCATGTTGTTTTTCTCCTTTTGATCAGTTTAAACGCTTTTGAAAGATAGTGACCGGCAAAGACGAACGTTCCCATGATCGCTAAGTAATCGAGCAGGAACAGGGCGACCGGTTCGCTCGTATCGAAGAACGCGAACATCGTTTTGCCGAAGAGGTAATCCGCCACCTGACGGGCGATCAGCGCATACACGCCGTATCCGGCGATCAGAAGCGCCGCGATACGCGCCGACCATGTGAGGACGGGTTTGTCCTTCGGCAATTTCTTTGACGCCATGCCCACGATCATCACCCAGTGAAAACCGAGGTGGAGCGACATCAGAACGAAGTTCCAGTATCCGCAGAGCATATGCACGGTCCGCGCCACGGAAGCGCCGCCGAGATCGAGAAAGGCGAAAACGTGTTTTGAGAGGATGATCCCGCTCACAGCCGATCCGATCATCGTAACGAACAGCGCGCATACAAGCGCGGTCTGCAGTACGCGAAACGCCGTGTATTTACCGCGAAAGACGCCGGAGATCCACTTCCGGTTCAGGATATGGTGGATGACGAAAAGAACGGACATTGAGACCCCGAGCCATTCGTGCGCTGTCTCGCCGATGCGGGAATAACCCATCAGCAGAAGAAGTATCACCGTCATAGCGAGGTCTACCGTCATACGAAAGATCTGCTTTTTGCTCATTTGGAATAACCAAGGTCTTTGACCCATTCACGCACGTCTTCTTCGGAGTTTTTCACCTTGCTTCCGCGGATCGAAAGCGCGTTATCGGTATTGACCGTCGCGCCTTTGGCGAGAGTTTTGATCGTGGAAAGCGCGCTGCCGCCGTCGGACGTGCCCTCGTGCGAGAAGAAAACGTTGACGGTCTTGCCCGAAAGGTCGACGCCCTCAAGGAAGGTCCACATCGGCATCGGAAGGTCGTACCACCACACCGGGAAGCCGATGAAAACGGTATCGTATTTTGCCATTTGTTCGGCAGTGAGCGAAACGGTGATCTCCGGGCGCACGCCGTCGTCCTTTTCTTTCTTGGCGCGGTCGGCGGTGTCGTCGTAGCTTTCCGGGTATTCTTCCCTCGCCAGAACGCGGAGGATATCTCCGCCGGTCTCGTCGGCGATCCAGTGCGCCATACTGTCAAGGTGTCCCGACCAGGTGAAGTAGACCACAAGGACGCTCGTTTCTTTCGTCAGATCCTGCTCGTCGACCTGCGGCGCGCGGTTTCGCTCGGCGCATCCGGCGAGCGACGCCGTCATGGTTGCGGCGACAAGAATAATTGAGAGCAGTTTGATATGTTTTTTCATAGGTTTACCACGCTTTCTTTTCGTTTTCGCTGCGTTGATTATTCTTGCGCTCCTCCACCATTTTTACGAACCATTCGACCATATTCGGGTCGGTGTGGGAGAAGAACGCGCTCGTCTTGGTATCGAGTTCCGCGATCGCCGCCATATCCTCATCGGTCAACGCAAAGTCGAACACGTCGAGGTTCTGTATCATTCTCTCTTTATGGGTGGATTTCGGCAGGACGACGATATTTCTCTGGATCGCCCAGCGGAGCATCACCTGCGCCGCAGATTTGCCGTATTTCGCGCCGATCTCTGTCAGGACGGGATTTGTAAAAAGTCCGCCCTTGCCTTCGCCGAAGGATGCCCACGCCTCGTGCTGAACGCCGTATTTCTCCATCCATGCGTGATCCTCCACGCGCTGATTCAAGGGATGCGTTTCGATCTGATTGACCATTGGTTTGATACGCGCAAAGGACGCGATATCTATCATCCTGTCGGGGTAGAAGTTGGAAATACCGATGGCGCGGAGCTTGCCTTCGTCGTAAAGGTCTTCAAGGGCTCTGTACGCGCCGTAGTAATCCGCGAAAGGCTGATGCAGAAGCATAAGGTCGATATACTCCACGCCGAGTTTGCGCATCGATTCCAGCACTGACGCGCGGCATTCTTCATAGCCGTAATGCTCGATCCAGACTTTACTTGTGATGAAGATCTCTTCGCGCGGAATGCCGCTCTTCTTAATCGCGTTTCCGACTTCTTCCTCGTTAAAATAGCTCTGCGCCGTGTCGATGTGGCGGTAGCCGACCGAGAGCGCATCCAGCACGCAGCGCTCGCATTCGTCCTTTGTTACCTGATAAACACCGTAGCCGAGCATCGGCATTTTGACGCCGTTGTAAAGTGTGGTGAATTCCATTTTTGTTTCCTCCGTTATTCTAATAATTCATTTTTAATCATCCAAACCTTTGACCCATTCTCTGACCGCACTCTCCGAAGAGGCGACGTTTCCGCCTCTGATCGAAAGCGCGTCGTCCGATCTGACCGTCGCGCCGACCGCCAGCCTTTCTACAGTCGGCAAAGCGCTTGCTCCGTTGGAGCTGCCCTCATGAGAGAAGAACGGGATGATCGTTTTGCCGTTCCAATCATAACTTTCAAGGAACGTCCACATCGGCATCGGCAAATCGTACCACCATACCGGGAATCCGAAGAAGACAGTATCGTACTGTGCCATCTGCTCAGACGTAAGGTCGACGTTTATCTCGGGTCGTACGCCGTTGTCCTGCTCGGATTTCGCTCTGTCGGCGGTGTCGTTATAGCTTTCCGGGTACGCCTCCTTCGCCGTGATGCGGATGAGATCTCCGCCGGTCTCATCAGCGACCCAATGCGCCATTTTATCGAGATTGCCCGACCACGAGAAGTAAACAACGAGGATCTTATTTCCATCGGACGCAGTCGGCTCCGTTCCTCTTTCGTCCGTATTTTCCACAGCGCTTTCAGGCGCCGGTCCTGTTTCGTTCGCGGAGGTGCCTGCGCTTTCGGTTTCCGAGGTATTTGCACCTGTGTTTTCGTTTGCGCTTTGCGTACCGTTCCCCGCCGCGTTGCAGGCGGCAAATGTCAGCAGTAAAGCGGCTGTAAGGATGAGGGATATGATCTTTTTCATTTGTGTTTCCTCCGTATTTTCAATAATTGATTTTGGAAAGCCAGCGGCTTATCTTTTCGGGCACGCCGCGCTCGGCGTCAGACATTTCTACGGGAAGCCCCGGAAGCACCTTCGACTTCGGGCAAAGCTCCTTTACCGTTTCGTAGGTGCCGCCGTCGCCCGAACCCATGTGCGTATTGAACGGGATGACCGTCTTGCCTGAGAAATCATACGTTTCAAACAGGGTGTAGATGATCATCGGAAAGGTATACCACCACATCGGGTAGCCAATGAATACCGTATCGTAGTCTTTGATCGGCAGTTCGTTTTTGATCGCCGGACGCGCAGTTTCGTCGTGTTCGCGTTTTGCAAGACGGGCAAGAGCGCTGTAGTGGTTGCGGTCGCCGTCGTATGGTACGGCTGGCCATATCTCCACGATATCCGCGCCGGTCTGCCGTGCGATCTCCTCTGCGGTGGATTTTGCGGTCCCGTAGACCGAGAAGTATAATACAAGCGGCTTTTTCATTCGTCTGCTCCATATGAAATTATTTCGTGGCGGTTATATGTTTTCCCCGCCTCTGTGTCTGAATATTACCATAAAACCGCTTGCCTGTCCACTGCCGTTGTGTTATAATGGTATTACTCACAGTTATACATAGGAGGACACCATGATCGAAATATACCTGCTGGAGCAGCTCGCCGCCGTGGCGGAGCGCGGCACGCTTTTAAAAGCTGCGGAGGCGCTTTATCTCTCGCAGCCCGCGCTCAGCCGCTCCATGAAAAAGCTTGAAACGCAGCTTGGCGTTTCGCTATTCGACCGGGACAACAGCAAGATCACGCTGAACAAGACCGGACAGTACGCCGTGGAATACGCCCGGCGCATACTTGAACTTGACCGGGAGATGTGCGAGGGCGTCGCCGACTTTGACCGCCGTCAGCGCACCGTTTCCGTCGGCGCCTGCGCGCCGTTCCCACTCGGAGAACTGACTCCCGTCATTCAGGAACGGTTCGTCGAAATGGCGGTGACGACTGAGCTTGCAGACGATGGAAAACTGCTTTCCGGACTTCGCAACCGCGTGTATCAGCTTGTCATCCTTCACGAAATGCCGGAGGACAAAGCTCTTTTCTTTCAGCATTATCTTGAGGAAAAGCTCTTTATCGTTCTGCCGAAAGCTCATCCGCTTTCGGGCAGAAAAAGCGTCAGCTTCGACGACCTGCGCGGATACAAGGTCCTGCTCGGCGCGGCGATCGGCTTCTGGATGGACGTCTGCCGCCGCAGGCTGAACGCCGAAGATCTTCTGATCCAGAACAGTATGGAGGCGCTGAACGATCTGATCGAGGCGTCGTCGCTTCCGCATTTCATCTCCGACCGCATCATCGAGCGCGGCTTTTTAAGCCCCGATCGTGTCACGATCCCGATAGAGGACCCCGACGCAAAAACGACTTATTATATCGCCTGCCTCAATTCCGAGAAAAAGAAATACGGCGCCGTTTTCAGCGCCGCAAGAGAAGCGGTATTGAGGAACAGATAAAAAGTGCGTGCAGTTATTTAATAACGATACGCCAAAGACACCGGAACGCGGAAGGAGCATTTATCCGCAGCAGGCTTCCTCCAGCAGCAGCAGGGCTTCTTTGCACGCCGCCAATCGGTTTTCCTCTCTGCCGCCCGGCAGCTCCAGCCGCTTGCAGACCGTGCCGTTTTCCGACGCGCATGCAACATAGATCTCCCCGACGTTCGGATTCTTCGGATCTGCGCCTGGACCTGCGTTGCCGGTCGTCGCGAGCGCAAAATCCGCGCGCAGGAGTGCGCGGACGCCCTGCGCCATTTGGATTGCGACCTCCGCACAGACCGCGCCCTTCTCTTCCAGCAGCGCGGCGTCCACGCCGAGCAGCGCGGTCTTGACCGCATAGGCATAGGAGATCACGCCGCCGAGATAGACCGCGGACGCGCCGGGTACGTCAGTGATCAGCGCTCCAAGCATACCGCCGGTGCAGCTCTCCGCCGTAACGAGCGTTCTTTTTTGCGCAGTCAGGCGGGAAAGGACGGATTTTGCCTCATCCATGGTAGCGTACCCGGATCATCTCCGTGTTGGCGAGCGCACGCTCGATCAGCGCGTCGAAGTCCAGCTTTTCACATGCCTTATCGACCTGCGCGACCGTCGGCTTCGTCTTCGGATGCCGCGGAGTAAATACCGTGCAGCAGTCCTCGTACGGCAGGATGGAGGTCTCCATCGTGCCGATCTTTCTTGCCAGCGTGACGATTTCCTCCTTATCCATGCCGATCAGCGGCTGGAAGATGGGAAGATCGACACAGGCTCCGGTCACCGCCATAGCTTCCATGGTCTGCGAAGCAACCTGACCGAGATTCTCGCCCGTCACAAGGCAGCCGCAGCCGTGATCGCGCGCGATGCGCTCGGAGATCTTCATCATAAAACGGCGCATGATGAGCGTGAAGAATTCCTCCGGGCAATTGTCACGGATCGCCTCCTGAATTTCAGTAAAGCCGACGACGTTCAGCGTCATCTTGCCGCAGTAGCGCGTCATCAGGCGCGCCAGCTCCAGGACCTTGTCCTTCGCCAGTTCGCTGGTGTACGGATAGGAGAAGAAATGGACGCATTCAAGCTCCACGCCGCGCTTTGCGATCATATAGCCCGCGACCGGCGAATCGATGCCGCCCGAAAGCAGCACCATCGCTCTGCCGCCCACGCCGGTCGGAAGTCCGCCCGCGCCGTGGTCGGCGGGTCCGTGGACGTAAGCAGCGTGATCGCGCACCTCGACGTAAACCGTATACTCCGGATGATGGACGTCGACCTCGATCCCCTCCACCGCCTCGGCGATCCTGCCGCCGATTTCCTGGGAAATGCCGATGGAGGTCAGTGGGAATCGCTTATCCGATCGTTTCGACTCGACCTTGAAGGACTTCGCCATGCGCAGATCGTCGCCGAGATACGCCATTGCCTTTTCAAAGATGTCGTCCAGATCCTTTTTGCACGGACGGCAGCGGCAGAGGCTTACCACGCCGAAGATATAATGGCAAGCTTCCCACGCGCCCTCCAAGTCGCAGGAATCGTTCTCCGGCTCGATGTAGACCGTGGACTGGACAATATACACGCGGAATTCGCCAAACGGCCGCATTCTGCGCGCCACATTCGTCTTCAGCCGGTTTTCAAACTGGAACTTGTTGCCGCCCTTTAGGACGATCTCGCCCAGCTTCAGCAAAAACATTTCTTTCATAGCAATCTCACATTCTAACGTAATTGATAGGTGCGGTACTGGATCGCCTCGGCGATATGCTCCGGGCGGATCGCATCGCTTTCGTCCAGATCGGCGATCGTTCTGGCGACCTTGCGGATGCGGTCGTAGCTTCTCGCCGTCAGGCCGAGCGCGTCGAACGCCTGCTTCATCAGCGCGGCACAGGCATCGTCCAGTTCGCAGTAGTCGCGCAGCTCCCGTGTCTGCATGTTGGCGTTGCATCGGCATTTCGTCGCAGCAAACCGCTCCCTCTGTATCTTTCGCGCAGCCTCCACGCGCTTTTTGATCTCGGATGACGCTTCCGGCGCGGCGTGACCGCGCAGCTCGTCAAAGCTCAGCGCGGGGACTTCCACGATGATGTCGATCCTGTCCAGCAGCGGGCCGGAAATGCGGGAAAGATACTGATGCACGGCAAGCGGCGTACAGGTGCAGCGTCCGGACGGGTCGCCGTACCAGCCGCAGCGGCAGGGATTCATCGCGCAGACGAGCTGGAATTGGCTCGGAAAGCACGCCGTGCCGCTCGCTCTGGAGATCGTCACAACGCCGTCCTCCAGAGGTTGGCGCATGACCTCGAGCGTTTCTTTCTTGAATTCCGGCAGCTCGTCAAGAAACAGCACGCCTTTATGCGCCAGCGAGATCTCGCCCGGGCGCGGGATCGTGCCGCCGCCGGTCAGACCCGCCGCAGAGATCGTATGATGCGGCGAGCGGAACGGTCTTTGGCGGATCAGCGGATTGTCCGGCGGAAGCAGTCCCATGACGGAGTGGATCTGCGTGACCTCCAGCGCCTCGTCGCGCGTCATATCCGGCAGGATCGACGGCAGGCGTTTTGTCAGCATGCTCTTGCCCGATCCCGGCGGACCGACGAGCAGGACGTTGTGCGCGCCTGCCGCGGCAATCTCAAGAGCGCGCTTGACGTTTTCCTGTCCTTTGACGTCCGCAAAATCAAGAAAGACCTGCGTTTCGTCCTTCGGGCTCCACTGCGGCTCCGGCTCGATCGGCGCTTCGCCTTTGAGGTGCGCGACGAGCTGCGCCACATCCTTGACGGGATAGACCGTGATTTCCCCCGCGAGCGTCGCTTCCTTCGCGTTGGCTGCGGGAACGTAAATTGCGGTATAACCCTTCTTCTGCGCGGCGATTGCCATCGGCAGCACGCCGTTGACCGGACGGAGCTTGCCCTCCAGACTCAGTTCTCCAAGGAAGGCTGCCTGCTCGTTTGGGATTTTGCAGGCCTCCGTCGCCGCCAATATGCCGAGCAGGACCGGGAGATCATACAGGGAGCCGGATTTCTTCATGCTCGCCGGCGCGAGATTGACTGTGATCCTGCTGACCGGGAACTTGAATCCGCTGTTGCGGATCGCGGCGCGGACGCGCTCGCGCGCCTCTTTGACCGCGGCATCGGGTAATCCGACGATCTCAAATGCAGGCAATCCGCTCGTAATATAGCACTCGACCGATACGGGAATGCCCGCGATGCCTTCCAGTCCGAAAGAATCCAGCCGACTGATCATCCGATATCCCCCCTTTGTCATTATCTGTAATATCATACAACATCCCGCGCAAAAATACAATGTGAATTTCCTATGTCTGCATTTTTTCAAAAATATTTGCAGAAAAACAAATTTTCTGTCTTTTCGGCTGTTATTTGTGATTTACAAAATCCGCAAGGCGTGTTATAGTTATAGTATCTGCGAAGAAATACTAAATGGAGGTATTCATTTTGGCAAGAAAGCTCAAAACCATGGACGGCAATACTGCCGCCGCGCATGTCAGCTACGCCTTTACCGAAGTAGCGGGCATCTACCCCATCACCCCGTCCAGCCCCATGGCGGACTATGTTGACCAGTGGTCTGCGCAGGGTCGTCTGAACATCTTCGGCAACCGTGTCAAGGTCGTCGAGATGCAGTCCGAAGCAGGCGCGGCAGGTACCGTGCACGGCTCTCTGGCAGCCGGCGCGCTTACCACCACCTACACTGCTTCGCAGGGTCTGCTCCTCATGATCCCGAACATGTACAAGATCGCCGGCGAGCTGCTTCCGGGCGTGTTCCACGTTTCCGCCCGTACCGTCGCTTCCCACGCTCTGAACATCTTCGGCGACCATTCCGACGTCTATGCCTGCCGTCAGACCGGTTTCGCGATGCTCTGCGAGACCAACCCGCAGGAAGTCATGGACCTCGGCGCTGTTGCGCACCTCGCAGCCATCAAGGGCCGCGTGCCGTTCATCAATTTCTTTGACGGCTTCCGCACCTCCCATGAGATCCAGAAAATCGCGATCTGGGACTACAAGGACCTCAAAGACATGTGCGACATGAAGGCGGTCGACGAATTCCGCAAGCACTGCCTGAACCCCGAGCGTCCTGCAATGCGCGGCTCTCACGAGAACGGCGATATCTTCTTCCAGCACCGCGAGGCATGCAACAAGTACTATGACGCGCTGCCCGCGATCGTCGAGACCTACATGAAGAAGGTCAATAAAAAGCTGGGCACCAACTATCAGCTCTTCAACTACTACGGCGCCCCTGACGCAGACCGCGTCATCGTCGCCATGGGCTCCATCTGCGATGTGGCGGAGGAAGTCATCGATTACCTTAACGCGCACGGTCAGAAGGTCGGACTGGTCAAGGTTCGTCTGTTCCGTCCGTTCTGCCCGGACAAGCTCCTGGCTGCCATCCCCGTTACCGCAAAGAAGATTGCGGTCCTTGACCGCACCAAGGAACCCGGCGCGCAGGGCGAGCCTCTGTATCTGGACGTCGTCACCGCACTGGCAAACGCCGGCAAGACCGACGTCACCGTCATCGGCGGCCGTTACGGTCTCGGCTCCAAGGATACTCCTCCTGCTTCCGTCTTCGCCGTCTACGACGAGCTGAAGAAAGCTGCGCCGAAGCGCATTTTCACCATCGGCATTAACGACGACGTGACTAAGCTGTCTCTGCGTGAGCGCAAGAATGTTCCCAACACCGCGGCAAAGGGCACCATCGAATGCAAGTTCTGGGGCCTCGGCGGCGACGGCACGGTCGGCGCGAACAAGAACTCCATCAAGATCATCGGCGACCATACCGACAAGTATGTTCAGGCATACTTCCAGTACGACTCCAAGAAGACCGGCGGCGTCACCATTTCCCACCTGCGTTTCGGCGACAAGCCCATTAAGAGCCCGTACTACATCAACAAGGCGGATTTCGTCGCCTGCCATAACCCGTCCTACATCACAAAGGGCTTCCCGATCGTCCGCGACGTCAAACCCGGCGGCGTGTTTATGATCAACTGCCAGTGGGATAAGAAGGAGCTGGAGCATCATCTTGACGCTGCTTCCAAGCGCTACATCGCGAAGAACAACATCCAGCTCTACACCATCAACGCCATTGATCTTGCGATCAAGGTCGGCATGGGCAAGCGCACCAACACCATCCTGCAGTCTGCATTCTTCACTCTTGCGAAGGTCATGCCCGAGGCTGACGCGATCAAGTACATGAAGGACGCTGCCACTGCTTCCTACCTCAAGAAGGGTCAGGACGTCGTTGACTGCAACCACCGCGCGATCGACGCCGGCGCTACCGCGTTCGTGAAGATCGACGTTCCCGCCTCCTGGGCAAACGCCGAGGACAAGGAGAAAGAAGTCAAGTACGAAGGCAAGCCCGAGCTCGTCAAGATGGTCAAGGATATCCTCGTTCCCGTTGACAAGATGGACGGCGATTCTCTCCCCGTCTCCGCGTTTAAGGACTATGTGGACGGTCAGTTTGAGCTTGGCGCTGCCGCTTACGAAAAGCGCGGCGTCGCCGTTACCGTCCCCGAATGGGACGAGACGAAGTGCATCCAGTGCAACAACTGCGCTTACGTCTGCCCGCACGCCACCATCCGTCCGTTCGCTCTGACCGAGGCTGAAGCGAAAAAGGCGCCGAAGGCTGCCAAGATCGTCGACGTCAAGGCCGGCAAGGGCAAGGGCGTTTACAAGTACACCATGGCGGTCTCCCCGCTCGACTGCATGGGCTGCGGCGTCTGCGTCGGCGTCTGCCCGACCAAGGCGATCACGATGAAGCCGCAGGAAGAGCAGCTCGACCAGCAGAAAGTCTTTGACTACTGCGTCAGCAAGGTCGCAGAGAAGCAGGATATGCAGGACCTCACCGTGAAGGGCAGCCAGTTCAAGAAGCCGCTGCTTGAGTTCTCCGGTTCCTGCGCAGGCTGCGCCGAGACGAGCTATGCCCGCCTCATCACCCAGCTCTTCGGCGACAGAATGTATATTTCCAACGCAACCGGCTGCTCCTCCATCTGGGGCGGTCCCGGCGCAACTTCTCCCTACTGCACCAACAAGGACGGCCACGGCCCCGCATGGGCAAACTCCCTGTTCGAGGATAACGCTGAGCACGGTCTCGGTATGTACGTTGCGCAGAAGGTCATCCGCGAGTCTCTCGCGGAGAAGACCCGCAAGCTGATCGAGCAGCCGCAGACCCGCCCGGCGCTCAAGGACGCCGCGCAGAAGTGGCTTGACACCATGAACGACGGCGAGGCGAACAAGGAAGCGACCAAGGCCTACGTTGCAGCATTGATGGAGAACATTTCTCTCATCGACGAAACCATCGGCTTCTTCTCCAGCAAGGCAGCCAAGGACCTCTTCGGCGAAGAAGTCGCGGCAGAAAAGCTGGCGCATGCGAAGCAGGTCAAGGCCAAGGGCGGCGAGTTCTGCGATTGCAGCGCCTGCACGCTGGTTGCCGAGATTCTCAAGGATAAGGAATACCTCTCCAAGAAGTCCGTCTGGATCTTCGGCGGCGACGGCTGGGCGTACGATATCGGCTTCGGCGGCGTGGACCACGTTCTTGCGCAGAACGAGGACGTCAACATCTTCGTCTTCGATACCGAGGTCTATTCCAACACCGGCGGTCAGGCTTCCAAGGCTTCCAACATCGGTCAGGTCGCGCAGTTCGCGGCTGCCGGCAAGGAAGTCAAGAAGAAGAGCCTTGCCGAGATCGCCATGTCCTATGGCTACATCTACGTCGCACAGGTCGCGATGGGCGCAAATCCCGCACAGACCATCAAGGCGATCTCTGAGGCGGAAGCCTATCACGGTCCGTCCCTCATCATCGGCTATGCCCCGTGCGAGATGCACTCCATCAAGGGCGGCATGATCCATTGCCAGGAGGAGATGAAGAAGGCGGTCGAGTGCGGCTATTGGAACATGTTCCGCTTCAACCCCGCCAACGAGACCGGCAAGTTCACCCTCGACTCCAAGGCGCCGAAGGACGGCTATCAGGAATTCCTGATGAACGAAGCCCGTTACAGCCGTCTGACCCGCGAATTCCCGGAGCGCGCCGGCGAGCTCTTCGCCCGCAACGAGGCCGCTGCCAAGGAGCGCTACGAGCATCTGCTCAAGCTCGTTGAGATGTACAAAGACTGATCCAAACAACTTTTTTCCGGCGCGGAGAAACTCCGCGCCGGAACTTTTTTCTTCCAAGTTCGTCAAACAGTTATGAAATGTTTACAATTGACTATGATATTTATGTTTACATCCCTGTCGAAGCATGATATAATATAGCGGAACTCTTGAAAGGAGGCGTTTCTCCATCAGTAACTTTGATGATTTCAGTCCGAACGAAGCCCTGACTGAGAATATACAGGAAAAGCCAAAAAAGAAAAAGAAGAAGAAAAAAAGCGGTCTGAAGATCGCTGCCATTCTGCTTGCCATCGTGCTATTCTTTGAAGCGCTCTATTGCTTCCTGGCGTTTACCAAGATCGAGCCAATCAAGCGCCTGCGTGATGCGTTCATTTCCACCGCACATGAGACGAACGAGCACGCGTGGCTCGCGGACTATTTCCTCCCGAAGTACTTGACAGATCAGGACTATGCCAGGAAAAAAGCCGGAGCAAGATGGCAGCACGAGGTCAACAGCGACTCGAGCTACACGCCGAACTTTATCATCAACACGACCGGCGCCTCCAATAGCGACTCGACGGAACAGACAGAACCGACGGAGCCTGACATTGACGCCGCGGAAGCGGAATTCTACCGGATTTTCTGGGAACTCAACAAGACTTCTTTCGAAGCCTATCTGAAGGATCATCCCGACACGCTGAAAAACGGCTGGGAAAACATCTATATCAATGAAGCGGGTTTGAACGACGAAGGCACAAGCATCTATACCCAACAGGGCGAACAGGTGCTTGCCATTGACGTGCCGAACAAGCTGCTGCTCGTCCGCGTGACCGGCACCGGCTACCTCGGTATTCTTGCCATCGGCAAGGACCCCTCGCAGCTGCGCTGCGAGGCCTCTGCCGGCATCGGCTCCTACGGCCAGACGCTCGGAGAGATCGTGAGCAACAGCGGCGGCGTGATCGGCATGACCGGCAGCGGCTTCTATGACCCGGAGGGCAACGGCAGCGGCGGCATTATCGCCGGCTATACCATGTGCGAGGGCACGCCGTACGGCTATCACTACGGAGATATCGGTTATAAGCGCATTGAGCTTCACTCCGATAATATCTTCTATATCTGCAATTCCAACACCGAGAGCACACCCGGAACGACAGACGCCGTGGAATTCTCCCCCGCTCTGATCGTCAACGGCGAATTGATGGTCGGCGGCTTCTACGACTGGAACGGCATCAATCCCCGCGCGGCGATCGGTCAGTCCGAATACGGCGAGATTCTGATGCTCGTCATTGAAGGCCGCCAGGTCGGACGTTCCATCGGCACGGACACAGAGACTTGCGCGAATATCCTCAAAAAGCACAAGGGCTACACCGCCATGAATCTGGACGGCGGCACCAGCGCGGTCATGTTCTACAACGGCGAATATGTGACGCGGTGCTCCAACCGCGCGATCGATTCCCGTCTGCTTCCGAATGCGTGGGTCTATGGCAACTACGACGAATAAAGAAAACTTGAAATGGGATGCTTCGGCATCCCATTTTTCGTTGACAATCTGCCTTGCTTTTTGTATAATACGTTTAGATTCTGAGAAAATCGGCATTTTGCCGGTGGAATTTGAATTTGTCAATTTTTTTGCGTTCCCAACGAACGCAGCGGAAAGGATATTTTGCAATGATTTACACAACAGAAGTAGAGCGTATGTGTCCGGTTGCAAAGGGCGCATATCACGGTCCGGCTCCCATCCCCGAAGAGGGCAAATGGGTACAGGCCAAACAGCTCAGCGACATTTCCGGCTTCACGCACGGCGTCGGTTGGTGCGCGCCGCAGCAGGGCGCCTGCAAGCTGACGCTGAACGTCAAGGAAGGCATCATTGAAGAAGCTCTCGTCGAGACGCTCGGCTGCTCCGGCATGACGCATTCCGCGGCAATGGCTTCCGAGATCCTCATCGGCAAGACCATTCTGGAAGCGCTGAACACCGACCTCGTCTGCGACGCGATCAACACCGCGATGCGCGAGCTCTTCCTCCAGATCGTCTACGGCCGCACGCAGAGCGCATTCTCCGAGAACGGCCTCGCCGTCGGCGCTTCTCTGGAAGACCTCGGCAAAGGTCTGACCGGTCAGGTCGGCACCACCTTCGCCACCAAGGCAAAGGGTCCGCGTTATCTGCAGCTCACCGAGGGCTATATCACCAAGATGGCGCTCAACGCAAACGACGAAATCATCGGCTACGAATTCGTGAAGTTCGGTCCCATGATGGAGAACATCAAGGCCGGCATGGACGCCAATGAAGCCGTTAAGAAGGCCACCGGCCACTACGGTCAGTGGGACGCCGCGGTCAAGTACATTGACCCGCGCCACGAATAAGGAGGACGACATCATGGCACTGTTTGAAAGCTACGAAAGAAGAATTGACAAGATCAACGGCGTCCTGGCAAAGTACGGCATCGGCTCCGTTGAGGAATGCCGCGAGATCTGCAAGGCTAAGGGCTTCGATCCATACGAGATCGTCAAGGGAATTCAGCCCATCTGCTTCGAGAACGCCTGCTGGGCGTACACCGTCGGCGCGGCGATCGCACTGAAGTCCGGCGTCACCACCGCCGCCGAAGCCTCCAAGAAGATCGGCGAGGGTCTGCAGGCATTCTGCATTGACGGCTCCGTCGCTGACGACCGCAAGGTCGGCATCGGCCACGGCAACCTCGGCGCAATGCTTCTGAGCGAAGAGTCCAAGTGCTTCGCTTTCCTCGCAGGTCACGAATCCTTCGCCGCCGCGGAAGGCGCGATCGGCATCGTCCGCAACGCCAACAAGGCACGCAAGACTCCCCTGCGCGTCATCCTGAACGGTCTGGGCAAGGACGCCGCGCAGATCATCTCCCGCATCAACGGCTTCACCTACGTGCAGACGCAGTTTGACTACTACACGGGCGAACTCAAGATCGTCCGCGAGATCCGTTACTCTGAGGGCGAGCGCGCCAACGTCCGCTGCTACGGCGCTGACGACGTCCGCGAGGGCGTTGCCATCATGCACAAGGAAGGCGTCGATGTTTCCATCACCGGCAACTCCACCAACCCGACCCGCTTCCAGCACCCCGTCGCAGGCACCTATAAGAAGGAATGCATCGAGCAGGGCAAGAAGTACTTCTCCGTCGCTTCCGGCGGCGGTACGGGCCGTACCCTCCATCCGGACAACATGGCAGCAGGTCCCGCTTCCTACGGCATGACCGACACCATGGGCCGCATGCACTCCGACGCGCAGTTCGCTGGCTCGTCCTCCGTTCCGGCGCACGTCGAGATGATGGGCTTCCTCGGCATGGGCAACAACCCCATGGTTGGTGCCACGGTTGCAGTTGCAGTCGCTGTCGCGGAATCGCTCAAGTAAGTCGTAACCCATTGATTCATAAGGACTTCTGGTGTAATTGCCAGAAGTCCTTTTCCTTTCAATCGCCTTCGAATTGCAAGCTCTGATTTGAACGCTCCTCCATTATTCGAACATGTCTCCGTTTTTGCATTGACTTTTTCTGAAATATCGTTATAATACATTTGATTTGGCTGAAGCAAAGACAGCCAAGCGAGAAAGGAGTTTTATCATGAAAAAACTGATCGTTGTGTTACTGGCGCTCGTGCTGGTGCTTTCTCTGGTCGCCTGCGGCGGCAAAAGCGCCGATGAGCCCGATACCGACAAGAACGATGAAAGCTTTACCGACGAATCCATCAACGAGGACGCTGCTGCTCCCGATCTGAGCAAGGTCGACTATGACATCGCATTCGGCGACTTTGACGCAATGGGAGAACTTCAGCAGAAGATCGGCAACTTTGAGGCGGAAAACGCGGTTCTCAAGATCGACGGCATCTGCGAAAAGATCGGCAGCTCCTACAGCATTATGGAAGAAGACGGAACCGGCAAAAAGCTCGGTGTGACGCTGATCGTCGACGGCTGGACCGACGCGGACTATCCCGCAGACGGCGCTCACGTTCAGATCCTCGGCGTTGTGATCACCGACGGCCTGAGCCACTACATCAGCGTTCTTCCCGAGAACATCACGGTCGTTCCGGAAGGCTGATTCCACGAAAAACAGCGAAGACGCAGCTGCGTCTTCGCTGTTTTTTGATA
>CAMUZA010000008.1 GCA_947165085.1 uncultured Clostridia bacterium
ATTCGAACCCGCGAGACGCTTTTAACGCCTACACGATTTCCAGTCGTGCGCCTTCGGCCAGCTCAGCCACCTCTCCAATTCATCCGACCTTGCATGCCGCAAAATCAGCTTGAATATCATACAAAATTATTCTTCACTTGTCAAGCATTTTCTTGCCGTTTTTTTCAATTCTTACGAGTCTATCGCAACAATGCAGGCGTCCAGCACCTGCTGGATGATCGGCGCGCAGGTGGTGCTGCCCTCGCCGCCGCCCTCGACGATGACGACGAACGCCAGGGGATACTCCTCACTGCGCACGAAGCCGGCGAACAGTGCGTCGGGATTCAGTCCCGCGCCGCGCTCCGCCGTGCCGGATTTCGCGCCGACAAAGCAATCGCCCACATACACATGATAGTTGTTTGCAACGTTGTAATGCATCATATCCGCCAGATCGGCAGCGACCTGAGGGTCAAGAATTCTGCCGCCGGTCTTCCGCTCGGCCTGATATTGAATCTCCGTTCCAAATCGCACGTTTTCGACCAGATATGGCAACGCAGCCTCGCCGCCGTTGGCGATCGCGCCGACGAACGTCATATACTGGCAGAGATTGATCTGGTCGGTGTACTGTCCGACGCCTGCCCACGCAGCCTCGAAGGTCGTTGCGCTGGAGAGATCGAAGTTCCCCTTCTTCGTGATAAAGCCGTCGAAGCTGAGGCTGCTGCCGATGCCGATCCTATCGGCGTATTTGGAGAGCCTCTCCGCGCCCAGCTCCTGCGCGATGTGCGCAAAGGCGACGTTGCACGACTGGCACAGTGCTTCATTAAAGCCAATATCTCCGTGGCTGTGATTGCAGATCACAACCTCGTCGCCGATCAGTGCGCTGCCCTCGCAGTGGAACGTGCGGTCCTTGATGTCGTCGATCTCCGCCAGCGCGGCGGCGGCAGTGACTAACTTAAACGTGGAGCCGGGCGTGTAGGCAGAATGCAGGAAACGATTGACGTAGACGCCGTCGTAGGCGTCAGGGTCGTCCGCAATATCCGGCATGTTGTGCGGATCATAGTTCGGGAAAGAAACCATGCACAGGATCTCGCCTGTTTTGTAATTGTAAACGCCGATCGTTCCCTTTTGATCGCCGAAAGCGTTGACCGCAGCTTTCTGTGCGAAGGCGCTGACGGTCAACTGCATTTTGCCGTAACTGCCGTCAACGTGGCGGATGCCGGTGAGGCGATCATATCCGCTCATTTCGCCTGCGTACGCATTGAGCATATACGACGGGATATTTCCCTGCGTGTCGCCGAGGATGTGGATCATTGCCGCGCGGACGGCTTCGTCGTCCGCCAGCTCGGATTTTTCGTCCGTATAGTCCATCAGCATCGTTCCGCTGCGATCGACGACCATATCGTTCCGGAAGCGCACTCTGTCCGGCGCGCCGACGGCGTAGTTGGTGATCCAGTCCGGCGCGCTGACGGCGTAGCGGACGAGTATGACGATCAGTCCGACGAACATCGCGGCGGCGAGGAAGTAGGCAAACCAGGCGCGTTTTGCGAGCTTATTCATACAACTCCACCTCCTCGCTGCGAACCGTCCGCACCGCGAAGCTCGCGTCCTGTCGGGTATCCGCCGCCTTGATAAAGGCAAGCAGGCCCCATGACGAGAGCATGCTTGAGCCGCCGTGAGACACGAACGGGAAGGTCACGCCGGTCATCGGGAGCAGATCCATCGTACCGAACACGTTGAGGATCGTCTGCGTCATCATGATCGCCACAGCGGCGCAGGCGCCGATGGTATAAAAGCTGCTTCTTCCGACACTGGCGGACCGCGCGACGAAAACGCCGAGAGCGATGACTGCCAGAACCGGCAAAACGCCGATGATCAGTCCCCATTCCTCGCTGACGTAGGCAAACACGTAATCGGTATCCGCCGCCTCCACCAGATTATTGAAGACGCCGTTGCCCGCGCCGACGCCGAACAGTCCGCCGGAGGCGATGCAGCGCATGGCGTTGACCTGATCGTAGCCGCCTTCATACCGGTAGTCCCAGGCGTGCCCCCAGGTCGACAATCTGCGCGCTACGTGCGGCGGAATGTCGATCACGAGCAGCAGCAGTGCTGCGCAGACGGCGAGGGTCGCAAGCAGCGAGACCGCGGAGAAGCTGCCGCCGCGCATCAGGCAGATCACGACGAGCGCCGCAAAGAAGATCATAGCGGTGCCGAAATCGTTCATCAGCGCAAGGCAACCGCAGACCGCGCCGGAATAGAGAATAAACGAAAACAGGTTGCGCTTCGTCACGATGCGGTCCATCGTTGATGCGCCGACATAGATGAAGCAGAGCTTGACCAGCTCGGAGGGCTGGAAGGACATGGAACCGATCGCAATCCAGTTTTTCGCGCCGTTGATCTCCCGTCCGAAGATAAGGTTTGCTGCTAACAGTGCAAGTCCGGCGACCGCCGCGACGTAGCGGAACTGCTTCGCCCGCGACAGATCGCGCAGCGACCAGCTCAAAACCAGATAGATGAAAATGCCGCCCGCGATGCAGACAAGCTGCTTCGGAATGTCATAGACCTTGGACGAGGCAATGACCGCAACGCCGATCGTAGAGAGGAAGAACGCAAGCGTTTCCACCTCGAAGCTGCTGCGATGCAGCAGCTTCACGATCGCGAACAGGACCCAGCTCAATGCGCAGAGCGCAAGCATGCCGGAGACAGAATTGACGACCGCCTCCGGCTCGCTGCTCATCCAGAACTGGAGCGCGGTCAGAAGCTGGAAGATCGTCAGAAGAAACAGCGTCAGACCGGGGCTTGCCATGGCAGCCGGCCTGGTGCGGTAGTATTTTTGCTCCTCGACCTCCTCCGCCGTCGTCGGCGCGAGGACCATCTCCACGCCGCCCAGCGAGATCACGTCGCCGTATTTTATGGCGCAGACGTCAACCTTCTGTCCGTTGACCGAAACAGCGCCGCGGGATCCGATATCCGTGAGCGACCAGCTTCCGTCGTCATAGCGTGTCAGAACGGCATGATTGCGGGAGACCGTAGAGATATTGACCACGATATCGCAGCCCTTGGAACGGCCGATGATATTCTCCCAATGGGTCACGGGAAGCTGCTGCCCGTCCGGCATGACGAGCCACGCCCATGTCTCCGGCTCTCTGCGGAAGCGAAGCAGCGGCTTCACGCAGCGCCACAGGATCAGGATTCCGAGCGCGGGCGCGATAAAGCTCCACAGGGTACAGAACACCTGCGCAAGGTCTCTGCCTTCCGCATGAAAATATGCGTTGACTGTCTGCAAAAACACGGTCTCACCTCCTTCTTTGCTTTTACGGGAAAGGGGGCTGATCTCAGCCCCCGATACCGTCATTATTGATTATGATTCGTCGTATTCGTCGTAATCGTCGTAATCATCATACGCATCGTCTAAATCGGCCTGCATGTCGTAGGCAGGATCGACTGAAACATAGGAATAGCTCGGAAGCGGCTCCACGGGCAGTCGCTCCACGGACTCCAGCGTGTAGTAGATCTCCGTTTCGGTCGGATAGCGCTTGTGCTTCAGACGGTTGCTGACCGCATCGGAGATCAGCGTATAGATCACGGCGAAGATCGGCACACCGAGCAGCATGCCGCCGAAGCCGAAAATGCCGCCGAACAGCAGGATCGCAACCAGCACCCAGAAATCGGAAATGCCGAGCCGCTCGCCCAGAATACGGTTTTCGATGATATTGCCGTCGATCATCTGCAGAACGATGATAAAGATCACGAAAATCAGCGCGTTGCTCGGGCTGTCGATCAGCAGCAGGAGCGTGGCGGGAATGCCGCCGAGGAACGGGCCGAAGAACGGAATGATATTCGTCACACCGATCAACGTCGCGATCAGCGGCGCGTAAGGCATACCCATGATCAGCATGGCAATATAGGTTACCACGCCGACAAACAGTGCATCCACGATTTTTCCGACGACGTACCCGCTGAAGATCTTATTCGTGCGGCGGGCGATCTCAAAGAGGCGATTTGCGTGCTTCGCGTTGAACGTCGCGACCGTGATCTTCTTTGCCTGCGAGCAGAGCTGCTTTTTGTAAATCAGCACATAGACTGCGGCGATCACGCCGATCAGTATGTCGAAGACGCCCATGACCACGCTGTAGACCGAGCTGGTCAGGCTGCCGATAAACGCAGCGATATCAATACGCTTCAGCGTATCACTGAGCATTTTGAGCAGGCTGTCCAGATTGTCGTGGAACCATTTTTCGATCGACGTTCCTTTGAAGGTCTTGTCGATCCAAGTCGTGATCGTGTTGCCGTACCGCTCCAGGCGCTCCTTCTGCAGCAGTTCTTCCAGACTGCTGACCAGATTCGGCACGATCAGCGCGACCAGCGCGATCAGGAGGCCGACCAGAACGAGGATCGCCACGCTAATGCTGACAATCATGCTGATTCTATGCACGTTCTTTTCGCTGAGCTTGGTTTTGGATAGGAGCTTCAGCATCAGCCTGCGCATGAGTTCCATGACCGGGTTCATCAGATAGGCGAACAGGCAGCCGTAAAGGATCGGCGCAAGGATATGGATCAGATCGAGGATCATCTCGTAGAAGCCGCGCAGGTTGGAGAAGATGATCCAGAACACCAGCGCCGCTACGATAACGAGAAATGCGGTCAGACCCCATTTGAAGTATTTTTGATTGCGGTGCAGCTTCATGGCGTCTCTCCTTTCCTTGCGATTTCCTTTATAAGATACCACAAAGCAGGCAAATCGTCAAGTGCTCTTGCCTTCCGGTCCCGTTTATGGTATTGTATTTTCAAAGGGGGGCGATCCTATGGCAAAGTCGGAGAATCAGAAATTAAAGCTCTTATACCTGCGCGATTATCTGCGGCACGACACGGACGAGGCGCATCCTGCTACGGTGCAGCAGCTGATCGATTATCTTGCGTCAAAGAACGTTCACGCCGAGCGCAAAAGCGTCTATGACGACATCCGTGTTCTCAACGAATACGGCACGGAGATCCTCTACCGGCGAGGCAGCAACGGCGGCTACTACGTGGCGCAGCGCGATTTCGAGCTGCCGGAATTGAAGCTGCTGGTCGACGCCGTGCTGTCGTCGCGCTTCCTCTCGCCGAAGCGTTCTGCGGAGCTCATCAAAAAGATCGCCGCGCTGTCCGGCGCCCACGGCGCGGAGCTTCTGCGCAGGGAGGTCGTGCTTGCCGGACGCCTGAAAACGACTGCCGAGGACGGCTTTGCGAACGTGGACGCGATCCATGAGGCGATCCGGAAGAACAGCCGCATCGCCTTTCGCTATTTCGACTGGGGCACCGATCTGAAAAAGAAATTCCGCGCGGGCGAGTACACGGCGAGTCCCTATGCCCTTTTATGGGACGATGAAAATTACTACCTGATCGCGCACACGGAAAAGCATGGACTGACCCACTACCGCGTGGACAAGATGGAGTCCATCCGTCTCACGGGCGAAGCGCGCGTCTTCACGGAGGAGACGAAGGAGTTCGACCCCGCCGCCTATTCGCGAGAGGTCTTCGGCATGTTCCGCGGCGAACGCAAGCGGATCAAGCTGCGCTTTGAAAACAGTCTCGCCGGCGTGGTCGTAGACCGTTTCGGGCGGGATATCATGCTCATTCCGGACGGGAAAGAGCACTTTACGCTGACGGTCGACGTCTCCGTCTCCCCGAACTTCCTTGGCTGGATCGCCGGCTTCGGCGGCAGAGCCGCCGTTGTCTTTCCGCAGAGCGTCGTGGACGAATACCGTGCCCTGTGCCAAGCCGCCCTTGCCGCGGCGGAATGACGGTGAACGAATAGCCGACAACAAGAGCAAGACCTCCGGCATTTGCCGGAGGTCTTGCTGAGCGTGTCAAAAAAGCCTTTTTGACACGCTCATGCGGATTTTCAAACTTAAAATCAGTTTGAAAATCCTGCTTGATTGAACGTGAAAGACAACCCTGACGGTTTTCTTTCACACTTTCTTTCCCTCCGAATGCCCCACGTTCTACCTTTTTTTGACAGTCTGCGCAAGACCTCCGGCGTTTGCCGGAGGTCTTGCTGTTTTTCTATTCTCTGCGCAGCGCTTCGATCGGGTTGAGCTTGGAGGCTTTGACCGCGGGGACAAAGCCGAAGACCAGTCCGATCAGAATGGAGAACACTGCCGCCGCAACGATCGCGGGAACGCTGATCGCGGAGGGCGTCTCCATAAATTTGGAGATCAGCTTGGACAAGCCGATGCCCGCGAGCACGCCGAGGATGCCGCCGATGCCGGTCAGCACCGCCGCCTCGGTCAAAAACTGCGACAGGATCCTGCGGCGCTTCGCGCCGATCGCCTTGCGCAGACCGATCTCATGCGTGCGCTCGGTCACGCTGACGAGCATGATGTTCATGACGCCGATGCCGCCGACCAGCAGTGAGATCGCGGCAATCCAGATGAGCTGGTTGTTCGTGGAGCTGCTCAGCTCCTGCAGCTGCTGGGCGCGTTTGAGAAGGTCGTTGCTGCGGTAGGACATGCCGTCCTTTGCCGTCTGCGGCGCGATCTGCTTTTCATTCAGATAATCCGCGACCGCCTTGCCGGCGTTCGTCATATCGTCCGTGGAGCCTGCGCGCACCGCAACGTTCTGCGGCTCGTCAAAGCGGTAGACGATCGGCCACGCGCTGTCCGGCAGGAAGAAGGAGCCCGCGTCGGTCTGGGCATAGGACCAGTAGTCCTCTACGGTATTGATGACGGGCTCAAAATTGGAGCTGCGCGCCGCGACGCCGACGATCGTAAACGGCTCTTTCATGATCTCAACGACCTTGCCGACAGGATTCTCGCTGCCGAAGAGAGTCTGCACCGCGCGTTCGTCCAGGATGATGACCTTGCGGCTGCGCGTCTGATCCTCTGCGGTAAAGCCTCTTCCCTGCTTGATCAGATAGTCGTTGACGGAAAAGTAGCTGTCGTCGATGCCGTAGACGTTGCCTGTGAACGCCGTGTTCTGATAGTAGATCTGCTCGGCGTAATTCCGGCTGTGGTAGAAGGTGACGTTATCCACGCCGTCGAGCTTGCACAGATCAGCCCGCTGCGCGCTGTCCAGCGGCTTGACGCCGACCGGATTGCCGCTGTACATCATCTCGTAGGGCATATCGTTCTGATAGAGCTGCACCGTGACGACATTGTTTCCGGCGCCGATCAGATTCGCCTTGATTTGCTCGTTCGTGCCCTTGATGCCGGAAATAATCGTGATGATCGACGCAATGCCGATGATGATGCCAAGCATGGTCAGGAAGGAGCGCATTTTGTGGGAGAAGACGCCGTGCAGCGCCTGGGAGATACTTTCAAGCATTGCTTTTTCCTCCCTTCCGTCAGCCGTAGGGGTAGTAGATCGGCTCGTCGTCCGACTCTACCGTTTCCGCGCCTTCCTTGACGCCCTTTCCGTAGGGGAAGGCAATCCAGTCTTCCTCGGTCAGATCGCCGTAGACGGCCGTATAGCTTCCCCAGAGGACCGCGCCCGTTTCGACCCACACCTTCTGCAGCATGCCGTCCGCGCCGCGCTTAAAGACGTAGGAGCGGCCGTTCTCGGAGCGGATAAACATGTTTTCAAGGTAGAGCGCGCTTGTGTCCTGCGTCTCGCCGGAGGCAAAGGTGACGGAAACATACTCGTTTTCCTGCAGTCCCGCCTGCGCGTCCACGGCGATGGTCGCGGGATAAAGCGAAACGTTCGGATTGCCGTTGCCGTAATAGTAGCCGCTGACCGGCGTATCGCCGATGGATTCCAGCGTGCCGATGATCTCCACGCCGCTCATCCACGACATAACGGTGACCTCGTCGCCGATCCGGTAGCGGCTGCGGTCATACTCGCCGATCGACACCTGCACATGATAGCAGCCGCCGCCGGACAGCAGGAGCACGGGACTTCCGTCCATTCTGGCAAATTCCGGATCGCTGATCATCAGGATCGTGCCGTCCACCTTTGCGTAGACGACGCCGTTTTCCGCCTCGCTCTTCATACGCTCGTATTCCACCTGTGCGATGCGGTATTCCACGTCCAGATCGCGGATCTCGATTTGTTTTTCGGCGCGCATCTGCGCGATTTCGGAAACGGTATAGCCGGAGCTGTCGTCGATCCAGATCGGCTCCGGTTCCGGCTCGATCTCGTCGTCCGGCGGGATGATTGGGGTAAAGAAGCTGTATCTCAGCGTTCCGTTCTCTCCGCGCACGACGTGCAGTCCCCAGAGCTTTGTGATCGCGCCGTCGATGGAGTTTTGCTCGCGCTCCTCAAAGGAGATCCAGACCTCGCTGCTTTCCTCGCCGAACATGCCGGTGATGAAGCTCTCGTCATAGCTCACTTCGTCCGACCATACCCAGCGGTACGGCCATTCCTGCGTACCCTCGCCGCCGATCAGCAGCGGCAGCTCCTCGATCGGCTCCAGAGATACCTCCGTCGGTTCGGGCGGCTGCGTGGGAGGAGGCGGATAGTAGGGCTTCAGATTGTTGATCCAAACAAGGTCGTCCTTTGCGTTCTTCAGATCAAGCTCCGCCTGCTGCACTGCGATGCGCTTGCGCTCCAGCTCGATCTCCGTCAGCGTGGTATCGTAGCTCAGGAGCGGGTCGCCCTTTTGCACCTGGTCTCCCTCGCTGACGTAGACCTCCGTGATGGTCTGCGTATTGCTGACGTAGACGGACTGCAGGTTTTCCGCAGTCACTCTGCCGTCGAAGTACGCCTCGTCGCCGTAGAACATCGCGTAGTGCTGGCTGACCGGCATGACCTCCACAGGATCGGTCTGTCTGCCGAAGTACCACAGACCGCCGACCAGACCTGCGCCCGCGACGAGAACGCTGATCGAAGAGATCAGCGCGATTTTCACGCCTTTACGCATGATCCTCACCGTCCTCTCCGTCCTGCGCTTTTGCCGTCAGCGCATCGTCTTCCTTCTGCGAGGAGAGAATGCCGTCGCGGATGTATTTGATCTGCTTCGCGCGGTCGGCGATCGCCTGCTCGTGGGTGATCATGATGATCGTCGTACCCTCCGCATTCAGGCGGTCGAAAATATCCATGATCTGATTGCCGGACGCCGTATCCAGCGCGCCGGTCGGCTCGTCCGCCAGCAGGAGCTTCGGCTTGCCGACGATGGCGCGGGCAATCGCGACGCGCTGGCACTGACCGCCGGAAAGCTGATTGGGGCGGAAGTGCATGCGGTCCTCCAGACCCATGGTCTTCAGCGCCTCCTCGGCGCGCTGCCGACGCTCTTTCTTCGGAACGCCGGCATACATCAGCGGCAGCGCGACGTTGTCGATCGCGTTCAGCTTCGGCAGCAGATAGAAGCTCTGAAACACGAAGCCGAGCAGCCGGTTGCGCATCTCGGCAAGGCGGTTGCTGCCCGCGTTGCGAAGATCCTCGCCGTCGAGAAAATAGTCGCCGGAAGACTGCACGTCCAGACAGCCGATCAGATTCATCAGTGTCGTCTTGCCGGAGCCGGACGGTCCCATGATGGCAAGATAATCGCCTTCCTCCACCTGCAGGCAGACGTCCTTGAGAACGCGGACGGTTTCCTTGCCCTGCGGATAGTCCTTGCAGATGTCTTTCATTTCCACCAGCATCTGTCAATTCCCTCCGACGACTGCGCCCTCATAAACTACGTCCTGATCCGGCAGGTTTTCCGGCGGCGTCTCCTGCGCCGGCGGCAGGTCGGTGACGGGCGCGCCTTCCTGCACGGTGTCGTCCGGGAAGGCGATCCGATCCTCTTCCGTCAGGCCGTTGAGGATCTCATACTGATACAGGAATTCATCGAACGCGCCGACGGTAACGGGGCGCTTTTCGATCTTATCGTCTTTGTTTGCCGCCCAGACGAAGAAGCCCTCTTCCTCCGAGCCCGCCAGATAGGACGCATCTAACATCAGCCCGGTCTTTTCTTCCGTCTGCCCGCTCTCCGGCTCGATATAGACGTGCTGTCCGAGCAGCAGGCCTTCCATATCGTCCAGATCGACGTAGAACGGGTAGCTGCTGGACGTGGTCATCTCGTCCGTGTAGCCGTAATAATACATCCCGCCGCCGCTGTTGGAGTCTTCCGGACTGCTGTCGAGCTCTGCGATCATGCCCGTCCACATCCTATCCGCGTCGGAGCGGGAGCGAACGACCACGCGCTGACCGACGAAAAAGTCGCTGCGGTTGAGCTCGTTCACCTTTCCCTTGACGCGGTAGGCGCCCGCCTCGATCAGCGTGATGTACGGCAGCGGCATGCCGGTATACTCGTCAAAGCCGCCGTCCTCGTTGATCGCCTTGACCCGGCCGTTGATCGGAGAAACGACGTCTCCGTTGCCCGCCATCGCCTCCAGCGATTCCAGCTCACGTTCCTTGACGGTGATATTGTACTCCGTCTCCAATTTGTTGGTCTCCAGGGTCTGGATGCGGATGGTATAGGACAATTGTTCCGAATCCTTCGCATTCGCCTTTTCCTTTTCCAGATCGGCGATCTGTTCCTCCATATCGGTGATGGAGTTTTTAAGCTGTTCGATCTCCAGCAGCGACTTGTCGATGGTCAACTGCATCTCCTCCATGTCGTAGGAGAACAGCACGTCGCCCTCGGACACTTCCTGTCCCGCCTCGACGTTGAGCTGCGCGACCTTGCGGCTTTCATCGCGCTCGATCTTGACCTCGCTGCGCGCAACGACCACGCCCGCGCAGAGATTGAATTCGCCCATCGCGCCGTAGCCCATGATGTCCTTCACGGACTGCACGTAGACTGCGGGCAGCTCCTCGCCGCAGCCTGCAAGCAGCGTCAGCGTGAGAAGCAGTGTCAGCGCAATTGCAACATAACGTTTTTTCATAAATGCCTCCGGTGATTGTATTGATACCGTTTAGACGATAAAAGACGGCTGATGTTCCTTACAGCTTGCCGATCGCGGCGATGGCGGCTTCGATCTCCGCCGTATCCAGCTCCTCCGCCAGACCTCTGTCGCACTTTTCCGCGACCGCAGGGTCGATTGGAAGCTGCGCCAGCACGGGAAGATGATACTCCTCCGCGATACTCGCAAGGTGGCTCTCGCCGAAGAGGGCATGCCGTTTACCGCAGTCTGGGCAGCGGAAATAGCTGTAATTCTCCACCACGCCGAGCACGGGAACAGCCATCATATTCGCCATCCGCACCGCCTTGCCGACGATCATCGACACCAGCTCCTGCGGAGAGGTCACGATGATCACGCCGTCGATCGGCAGCGACTGGAACACCGTCAGCGGCACGTCGCCAGTCCCTGGAGGCATGTCGACAAACAGATAGTCCACGTCGTCCCAAAAGACGTCCGTCCAGAACTGCTTGACCGCGCCGGCGATGATCGGACCGCGCCAAAGAACAGGATCGTTCGCATCGTCCAGCAGAAGATTGATCGACATTACCTGAATGCCGGTCTTCGTCACTGCGGGATAAAAGCCTTCCTCACTGGCGCCGCTGACTTCCGTTACGCCGAACGCCTTCGGAACGGATGGTCCCGTAATGTCCGCGTCCAGAATGGCGGCGCGCTTGCCGGCGCGCTGCATCGCAGTCGCCAGCATGGCGGTCACGGTGCTCTTGCCGACGCCGCCCTTGCCGGACACGACGGCGATTACCTTGCCGACCTTTGCCTTGCTGTTCAGTTGCGCCAGCATGCTCTCCGCCTTGCGGTCAGAGCAGCTTGCGCCGCAGCTTGAGCAGTTACCCGTACATTGTTCACTCATGTTCATATCCTCCGAATGATTCTTCCAGTGCCGCAGCGGCTTGCTCCCACTGCGCCATCCGTGTTTCCAGTTTTTCTTCCTCCGCCTGCTTTTCCGCCGTCAGGCGCAGAAGCTCCTGATAGTCGGTCGCGGCGGCGCCCAGCGCGGCGTCCAGCGCTGCAATTATTTCCTCCTGCGCGGCGATCTCGCGTTCCAAGCGGCGGACGAGCTTTTCCAGCTCCTTGCTGCCGACGTCTTTGACCGTCTTTTCCTTCTTTTTCGGCTGTCGCAGACTCTGCGCCGCCTCATGTTCCTTGATGGAGCGGTATTTGGCGTAGCCGCACGGAAAATCGCGGATTACGCCGTTTTCCAGCTCCCAGACGCGCGTGGCGAATTTGTCCACGAAATAGCGGTCGTGCGAGACGAAGATCAAGGTGCCCTCGTACTCGTCGATCGCGCACTCGACCCATTCGCGGGAGGCGACGTCCAAGTGGTTCGTCGGCTCGTCGAGAATCAGCAGATTGATCTTTTCATCCATCAGCATGCAGAGGCGCAGCCGCGACTGCTCCCCGCCTGAGAGCGTGCCGACCGTTTTGAACACGTCCTCGCCCGAGAACAGGAACGCGCCCAGACGGTCGCGCGCCGACTGCGGCGTGCAGTTTTTCTCATAGAGCATCGTGTCATAGAGCGTGCGCTCCGGGTGGTCAAAGTGGATGACCTGCGGCAGGTAACCCGCCTTGACGGAGGGACCGAATTTGATCTTTCCCTCGCCCGAAAGCTCCCCTAACAGCACGCGCAGGAAGGTCGTCTTCCCGCTGCCGTTGTCGCCCAGAAGCGCGATGCGTTCGCCGCCGCGGACGGTCAGCTCCACGTCAGAGAACAGCGTGCGCTCACCGAAGGACTTTTTCAGTCCCTTGACGCTCAGCACCTCATCGCCGTGGAATTCCTTTTCGCCGAAGCGGGCGCGCAAGGTTTTTTCCTTGGTCGGGCGCTCGGTTTTTTCGATCCGCTCCATGCGGTGCTGAATGGACATCGCGCGGCGGTAGAGCACGCGGTTGTTGATGCCCCAGCCCTTCATGCGCTCGACCGTGTAGCCGAGCTGCTTGAGCTTCGCCTGCTCCTGCTCGTACTGCTTGAGCTGGCGGTTGAAGCGGTCCTGCTTCTCCTGCAGGTAGAATGTGTAGTTGCCGCTGTAAAATTCGGCCTTTCCGGCGGAAATCTCGACAATCCTGTCCACCACGCGGTCGAGAAAATAACGGTCGTGGGAGATCGTCAGCACCGTGCCCTTGAATTTCAGAATATAGTCCTCGAGCCATTCCACGCTCTTCAGATCGAGGTGGTTCGTTGGCTCGTCCAACAGCAGGATGTCGGTCTTCTCCAGCAGGAGCCGCGCCAGATTCACACGGGTCTTTTCGCCGCCGGAGAGGCGGTCAAATTCCTGATCGCGCATCGACTGTGGGATACCGAGGCCGTTGCAGATCTTGTCGATCTCCGTATCCTGCTCGTAGCCGCCGCCGACGTGATAGGCGTTGCTCAGGCGGTCGTATTCGTCCAGCAAGGTCTTCGGCGCGCTGGCGGTCAGCTTGTCCGCGAGAGCTTCCATCTTATGCCGGATCGCTTCCAGCTCAGCGAACGCCGTCCTGAGGACGTCTTCGACCGTACTTCCGGCGGGATAGCGCGGGATCTGTGAGATCAAGCCGAGCTTTTTACCGGCGTTGATCACGATCTCGCCCTCGTCCGGCGCGATCTCGCCGGTCAGAATCCGGAACAGCGTAGTCTTGCCGCAGCCGTTTCGACCCATGATGCCGACGCATTCGCCCTCATGGACGTCAAAGGTCAGTCCGTCGAGCAGGATCGAGCCGACCTCGAAGGACTTGACCAGTCCGTTTACTGCAATATCAATCATCGTTACCTCCGTAACGTTCCAGAAATTCCTCCCGCGTCATCATCAGATTGACCGCGTCAAGGAAGGCGTTGCTGCCCAGATGCTCCGGCAGCCGCAGGTCCTTCTGCAGCGTCTTTCGCTTCTGCGCGCTGTTTGCGCCGCCGGACAGACCGGCGCAGAACAGGTCCGTTTTCGTGATCCGATCTGTCGGGACGGCGGTATCGGTAAGCTCCGCGCCTGCGTTTTGCAGCGCGGCAAGCAGGACCTCGGGGCGCATGCCTTCCACGCCGAGCTTGCCTTCTTTCCCCGGCTGCGCCTTGCGGCGCTCCTTTCCGGGTACGTCCGGGATATAGGCGTGCAGCACCTTGTCCTTCGGCAGCGCTCCCTTGAGATAGTTGCGGATGACGAAACCAGCGCCGTCGGAGTCAGTCAAAATGATCAGACCGCGCTTTTCTGCGACCCTGCGCAGAAAGTCCAGCAGTTCCTTATTACGCATTACGCCGAAGCCGTTCGTTTCGAAGATCGGCGCGTCGACGAGCTGTGAGAGCGTGTTCTTGTCATACTTTCCCTCGACGACGACCGCCTGCCGGAGCTTAATCATGCCGCGCCTCCTCGGCAAGCTGCAGGATCAGCAATTCGACAAGCCGTTCCTCCTCACCGTAGGAGGACTTGAGCTGAAAGTCCGTTTCGCAGCAGAGCAGAACCGCCCTGCGGCAGAAGCGTTCGGATACGCGCCGCGCCTGCCCCATCGTTTTGGTCGCGGCAAAGGACGGCATGGAGCAGAGCTGCGCCAGCTCCTCCGCCGATTTGCCCTCGCTCTGCAGGATCTTCGCCGCGTGAAGCCTTCGCATCTGCGAGCCGATCGCCGCGACGATCGGAATGGCGTCGTTCTGCATTTTAAGCAGCGTGTGCAGAAGCTCCAGCGCGCGGTCGAACTGACGCGCCGCCAGCGCGTCGGTGAGCTGAAATACGACCGCGTCCAGCGTCGGCTCGACGACCGCGTCGATATCCGCGCGCACGATCGTCTCCGCGCCGGAATAGGCGCAGATCTTCCCGATCTCCGCATCCAGCCGTGTCATGGAAAGTCCGCACTGCTGCAGAAGATATCCGCACAGCTCGGGGGCGATCGTCTTCTTCTCGTGGGCAAAATGCCGGCGGATCCACGCGCGCAGGTCGCTCTCCGACTGGTAGCGAAATTCCGCCAGCACCGCATTCTTCTCAATTGTCTCCCAGAGCTTCCGCTTGCGCTTGTCCGGCTTGAATTCCTCGTAGGTCAGTGCCAGCGTGCAGTAGTCCGGCAGGTCGGACAGCAGCGCGCACAGACGCTCCGCGTCCGTGCCGTCAAAGAGGTCCACGTCCTCCGCCAAGATCATCGTGTGCTCCGCCATCATCGGCAGAGCCTCAATACAGTCGGCAAGAAGATCGATGGAGAAATTCTCCGGATTCAGGCGGTGGAAATTGAAATCCGCCGTCAGATCGTCCAGCAGCAGCTTTTTGAGCTGCTCCAGATAGTACCGGCGCAGATAGTCCTCCTCGCCGTACAGGACGTAAAACCGCCCGGGCGTTTTCGCCTTCAGATCGCTTTTCAGTTGTTCAGCGCCGGCAGGCGTTCCGGTCGGTTTCTTGACCATGGTATTACCTCGTTATCGTGATCGTTCCGTCCAGGTCGGTGCGGTAGACGGCGGCGCCGATCGCCGCGATCCGGTCCAGCACCTCCTGCGCGGGATGACCGTAGGTGTTCTTTCCGACGGAGATGATGACGGTATCCGGCGCGGTCCGGCGCAGCAGCTCCGCACAGGTGGAGTGCTTTGAGCCGTGATGTCCCGCGATCAGGACTTCCAGATCGGGAAGGTCCTTCGTTGCGAGCAGCATGCGCTCGCCGGCGTCATCCAAGTCTCCGGTTATCAGTATATCATATTCTTCATCGGACATCAATGCGGATAATGACGCATTCTTGACATTTCCGTCCTCCGGCATGTAAAGATACAGCATCCCGCTGCCGAAATTGAGCTTGAGATCCTGCGTGACGAGCAGGACGGGAATACCCGCCTGCTCCGCATAGCGCAGGATCGTCTCCCGGTTGCCCGTGTGATCGGGAAAATCGGGCACGATGAGCTGCTTGACGCGGACGCGGGACAAAAACTGCAGCGCGCCGCAGACGTGGTCGGTATCGTAATGCGTCAAAATCAGCGCATCTATGCCCGTATAGCCTCTCGTCAGCAGGGCTCTTGCCGCCTGCTCGCCGTTGTACTCGTCCTCGTCGCCGCCGCAGTCGATCATCACAGCGTTCCTGTCGTTTTGCAGGAAAATACACTGTCCCTGCCCGACGTCAAAAACCTTGAGTGTGACGCCGGCGGAGCTGTGCATGGAGAAAAAGACCGCGCCGATCAGCGTGACCAGTAGCGCCGCGAGCAGCAGGCGCAGCTTGTAGCGCTCCTTCCTGCACAGGAAGAACACGAAGATCATCAGATACGCCGTCAGCAGCCACGCGACGACGTAGCCGCTGTCGGTATAGACCGCGGCGTAGGGGATTTTTGCGAGCAGGCTGCTCACCCACAGAGCATAGCGGAACAGCCACGAAACCAGCCACGCGATCGCCGCACCGGCAGGCGCGCAGACAAACGCCGCAATTGCGGCAAAAAACGAAAGACTGAACGCCGCGCTGAGCGCGGTCAGCGTCAGAAGATTCGTCAGCGGCCCGATCAGCGACACCGAGCCAAAGATGCGCGCAACGAGGGGCGCAGTAAAGACCGTTGCGGCAATCGAGGTTGCAATAATGACCGAAACGTGTTTTCGGAAGCGGTAGAGAAATCCTTTCTTATCGCGCATTGGGTCGTCATGTGCGGACTTTATCAGGAAATGATAAATCTTCGGCGATAGCAGGAGTATCCCCGCCATGCAGGAGAACGAAAGCTGCAGGCTGACGTTCGCGATCGCCCACGGGTTGACCGCAAGCAGGATCAAAAGCGCAAGACTCAGCGAAGTCGGCGCGTCGTTCTCCCGACGCACCAGCGGCGCGATCAGCAGCACGATGTTCATGATGACGGCGCGCGTCACCGACGGTCCGAAGCCGAGCATCGCAGCGAAGAAGAACAGCACGGGGATGCTGATGATCGTCGCCAGTCTTCTTCTCTGCCGGCAGAGCATCATGAGAATGCCGACCAGCAGCGACACATGCATGCCGGAAACGGCGAATACGTGGGTAATGCCCGCCACGGAGAGCGTATTGCGCGCCTCAAAGGACAGCCCGCTGCGGTCGCCGGTCAGAATCGCCTTTGCAAAGCCGGCGGTATCGTCCGGGAAGACCAGATCGATCCGGTCCTTCATCTTCGCCGTAAGCAGCGTGGGATAGCACGACAGCGGCGTTTTCTCCGCTTTTTCGACCGTCAGCGCGCCGCGCTGCAGACCGAGCAGCGAAATATCGTTGGACTGATAGTACAGATTGTTCTCGTCGCCGCTGCCGCGGGAGACGTCGATCACGTCCGCTTTGACGGTGACGGTATCGCCGAGCGATACGTCCTCCGGCGGGCAGTTCAGATACATTGCCATTCTGCCGCCGCCCAGCCGCACGACGACGTGACAGCCGTAATCCGTCTTCACCGGAACGGAGCAGACCTGCGCGCTGACCGTTCGATACTCGCCGCAGAGCTCGCGCATTGGCGCGAGCTTCAGGGCCTCGTAGCCCCACGACCACAAGAGACCGACCGCCGCGCCCAGCGCGGCGATCCGCACGCGCTTGACGTTGTCCGTGCGGAAGAAACGCAGAACGAGTATTCCGGCAAGCAGGGCGCCTGCCGTGACGATTGCCCACACCGGTGGAAGCAGCCAGACGTACGCCGCTGCCGCCATCGCGAAGGAAAACGAAAAGATCGCCAGTCTGCGCACGTCTGTTCCCTCCTCTCCTTCTGTACAAAGGGACGGGGGTTGCCCCGTCCCTTAAAAGCTATCAGTTGAAGCTGCCGAGCGTCTTGCCGCCAAGCACGTGGAAATGCAGGTGCTTTACCGTCTGTCCGGCGTCCTCGCCGCAGTTGGTGACGACGCGGAAGCCGTCTGCGAAGCCGAGCTCCGCCGTCAGCTTCGCGATGACTGCGAAGATGTGGCCGACCAGCGCGGCGGAGTCTTCCGTGATCTCGTTTGCCGCTGCGATATGCTGCTTCGGCACGACCAGAAAATGCTGCGGCGCGAGCGGCTGAATGTCGTAGAACGCATAGCAGCGGTCGTCCTCATAGACCTTCTTCGAGGGGATCTCCCCTGCGATGATCTTACAGAAAATGCAGTTATTCATATTCTACTCCTTATTTCGCATTCGCGCTGACGTAGTCGTCAACGATCGCCAGCGCGTCGTCCAGCTTGTTGAAATCCTTGCCGCCGCCCATCGCGGAATCGGGTTTGCCGCCGCCGGAGCCGCCGCAGACCGCGCAGACCTCCTTGACGAGCAACCCCGCCTTGACGCCGCGCGCTACGGCTTCCTTGCCGCAGACGGCAAGGATCGTGATCTTCTCTCCCTGTGTGCTCGCCAGAACGGCGACGACGTCGTCCGCGCGGTCGCGGAGCTGGTCGCCCATCTTGCGAAGGTCGTTCGGCGCGAGGTCGCTGCGCAGCGCGGTCAGCACCTTCAATCCGTTCACCGACTTCGCGGAGAACAGCACGCGGTCGATGTCGCCGCCGAGGAGCTTGTCCTTCATGCGATCGATGTCCTGCTTGAGCTCCCTGATCTCGGTCATTACGCCCTGCGCACGGGAAATGAGATCCTTCGGCGTGGTTTTCAGCGTCTCCGCCGCCGCCAGAATCGTGCGGCTGAAGCTCTCCATCTGCGCAAGGACGCGCTTGCCGGTATACGCCTCGATACGGCGCACGCCGGACGCGACGGAAACCTCGGAGAGAACGCGGAACGGGCCGACCTTCGCGGTGTTGTCCAGGTGCGTGCCGCCGCAGAATTCCAGAGAATCGTCGCCCATCTTGACGACGCGGACGGTGTCGCCGTATTTTTCACCGAACAGCGCGGTCGCGCCGAGCTTTTTTGCCTCTTCGATCGGAAGAACGAGGGTCTCGACGTCCGTGCCGTTCAGGACCATATCCATGACCGCAAGGTTGATCTTCATCATTTCCTCATCGGTCACGGCGGAGAAATGCGTAAAGTCAAAGCGCAGATGATCCGGCTCGACCAGAGAGCCCGCCTGATGGCAGTGCTCGCCGAGCACGCGGGTCAGCGCGGTCTGCAAAAGGTGCGTCGCCGTATGCGCGCGGCGGATGGCGTTGCGGCGGTCGGCGTCAACCGCGGCGGTCAGCGTGTCGCCGAGCGCGATCGCGCCCTTGAGGACCTTGCCGTAGTGCATATACTTGCCGCCCTTGTTTTTCTGCACGTCGTTCACGAGGAATTCAACGCCGTCCGCGCTCAGCGTGCCATGGTCAGCGACCTGGCCGCCCATTTCCGCGTACATCGGGGTCTGATCGAGCACGATGATCGCGTCCATACCCTCGGAAACGGAGCCGCACAGTTCCTCGTTGGAGATGATCGCGACGACCTTGCCGTCCGCGTTCAGCGTATCGTAACCGACAAATCTGCTCTCCGGCACCTCTTTGCCGAACTCAATGCCTGCCCAGCCGAGATCGCCCAGCGCCTTGCGTGCCTCTCGGGCGCGCTGCTTCTGCTCCTGCATCTGCTTGGCAAAGGCTTCCTCATCCACGCGCATGCCGACCTCTTCGACCATTTCGTTCGTCAGGTCGATCGGGAAGCCGTAGGTGTCGTAGAGCTTGAAGGCGTCCTCGCCGGAGAAAACCGTTTCGCCCTTCGTCTTGTGTCCGTCCAGCATTTCGGCAAAGATCTTCATGCCGCCGTCGATCGTCTTGCAGAAGTTTTCTTCCTCGGTCTTGATGACGCGGGTGATATACGCCTGCTTCTCACGCAGCTCGGGATACTGGCACTCATTTTCGTGTACGACCGTGTCCACGACTTCGAAGAGGAACGGTTTGTTCACGCCCAGCAGCTTGCCGTGACGCGCGGCGCGGCGCAAAAGGCGGCGCAGGACGTAGCCTCTGCCTTCGTTGGATGGCAGAACGCCGTCGCAGATCAGGAAGGTCGCGGCGCGGATGTGGTCGGTGATGACGCGCAGAGACACGTCCATCTTATGGCTCTTGCCGTAGGACGCGCCGGTCAGCTCCGTGACCTTATTGGTAATATTCATGACGGTGTCGATATCAAACAGGGAGTCGACGTCCTGGCAGACGACTGCCAGACGCTCCAGACCCATGCCGGTGTCGATATTCTTCTGCTTGAGCTCGGTATAATTGCCCTTGCCGTCGTTGTCAAACTGGGAGAAGACGTTGTTCCAGACCTCCATATAGCGGTCACAGTCGCAGCCGACTTTGCAGTCCGGCTTGCCGCAGCCGTACTTCTCGCCGCGGTCGTAGTAGACCTCGGAGCAGGGACCGCACGGACCGGAGCCGTGCTCCCAGAAGTTGTCTTCCTTGCCGAAGCGGAAAATTCGGTCGGCGGGAACGCCGATCTCCTTGTTCCAGATCTCGAACGCCTGCTCGTCGTCCTGATAGATGGACGGATACAGACGCTCCTTTTCCAGTCCGCAGACCTCAGTCAGGAATTCCCAGCACCAACGCAGCGCCTCGGGCTTAAAATAATCGCCGAACGAGAAGTTGCCGAGCATCTCAAAATAGGTGCCGTGGCGTGCAGTCTTGCCGATGTTGTCGATGTCGCCCGTGCGGATGCACTTCTGGCAGGTGCAGACGCGGTGACGGGGCGGCTCCTCCTCGCCGGTGAAGTAGGGCTTCATCGGGGTCATGCCCGCGTTGATGAGCAGGATGGACTTGTCGTGCTGGGGAACCAGCGGGAAACTGGGAAGACGCAGGTGTCCTTTGCTCTCGAAGAAAGACAGGAACATCTCGCGCAGTTCGTTTACGCCGTATTTTTTCGTTGCCATGGATTATTCCTCCGAATAAAAAATATACCCCGCCCCAAAGTTAGGGGCGAGGTCAGTCGCGGTACCACCCTAATTGCCGCAAACCGGTCTTTGCGCGGTCCAGCGGTATCTTAGTCATCCGGTAACGCAGATGAGGCGTCCTGCTCGTCGCAGGCGGCTCGGAAGTGGCGGTCTGTGATTCCGGCGCGGGGCTTGCACCGTTTCCCCGCTCGCTGCTTCCATTCGCACAGATTGGCTTCCTCAACGCATATTTCGCATTTTACGCAGTCATTTTAGCAGGAAACACGCGGATTGTCAACCATAAATTCCGACGGTCAGCGCAAGTCTTCCCTTTCGCGTTTCACCGCCCGACTGCAGGATTTTCAGCTTTCCGCAGCCGCGCACGGAGAGCTCGTCACCCTCCGCGACCGCGCGGTCGGGCTTGCAGCAGGTCAGGCTGTTGACCGCGCATTTCCCCGCGTGGATCGCATCACACGCGCTGCCGCGGCTCATGTGAAACGCGGCGGCGATCACGCCGTCGAGGCGCAAAGACGACACCGTGACGCGAAGCTCTTTTATCTTCTGCGGCGCTTTCTTCGCCTCAGACAGCGCGATCGGCTCCAGGCGCAGATGCTGCCGTCCCGCTCCGGTCAGGTTGTCAAGCAGGTAGCGCTCCAGCTCGGCAAGGACAAACATATCGCAGGACGTTTCGTGCAGGCAGATATCCCCCACCGCGTCGCGGCGGATGCCAGCGCCCATGAGCGCGCCTAAAACGTCGCGGTGCGTCAGCGCGTTCTCCTCATAAAACGAGGCGCGAAGACAGACGATCGGTCCGCCCGTAAAATAGTCTTCTTCTTCAATATAGTCCGGCAGCCAATACGCGATCTTGCGCTCCGCCTCCGGGATCCCGCCGAAAAAGCGGCACTCCGGCAGCAGCAGCCTGACCAGCGCCTGCTCCCGCTGCGACAAGAACGCGGTCGCAGCCGGCGTCTGCCGCTGCGCGGCGCGCTCCAGCCGGTCGCAGACGCGCACCAGCAGCATCCGTTCCTCTTCACTTTCCGCAATTGCGGCGATCTGTCTGTTTCGTTCCATTGGTTTCCCCATAAAGACAGCCCTGCCGGTCGGCAGGGCTGTATCGTTTCGTTCAGGAAAGCGGCTCGGTGATCGCGTTCCGCTCTTCTATGGAGTCTTCCATCATGTCCTTCGCAAAATCGTTCGCATAGTCGAAGATCATATCCTCATAGCGGAAATGGAACCCGAGCTTGTTCTCCACCTTACCGAAAATCGCCTTCACGGGATCGGAGTCTTCTGCGACCTCGGTTTCTTCTTCCACAACGTCTTCGTCCTCGATCAAATAAGGTTCAAAGAAACCATGGATAAACTTTTTCGCGGCAAAAAAGCCGATTACCAGCGCCAGCGCCAGCACGCCGACTTTGATCCAGACCGTCCACCAGTAACGGCGCATCGAACTCCCTCCTTTCCGGTGATTTGACGCAGTTTTGTCAAAAAAGTTCCGAACTTATTTCGCAGCCTTATCCTGCGCGATCAGGAGCTTCAGCGCTTCGACGCCGACGCGGACAGCCGCGGAGGTATCTTCGCTCATCTTCTGATCCAGACCTGCGGCCTCGCGTTCCTGATTCCAGATGACGTGGAAGCAGGAGCCGCAGCGGCACTTCAGCGCGTCCGCAACGACGAACAGCGCGGCGGATTCCATCTCGCTGGCAAGAACGCCGAGGCGCTTCCATGCTTCCCACTTCTGCAGAAGCTCATAAGAGACCGGCATCTTCGCGGGGCTGTGCTGACCGTAGAAGGCGTCCTTGCACTGCACGACACCGACGTGGGTCGTCTTGCCCATTGCCAGCGATGCCTGACGCAGCGCAATCGTCACATCCAGATTGGCGACGGCGGGATACTCGATCGGCGCATATTCCATGGAGGTGTGCTCGAAGCGGATCGCGCCCGTTGCAACGACGATATCGCCGGACTGCACGTCCAGATTGATGCCGCCGCAGGTGCCGACACGGATGAAGGTGTCCGCGCCGATGTTATGCAGCTCTTCCATGGCGATCGAAGCGGAGGGCCCGCCGATGCCGGTGGAGCAGACGCTGACCTTTTCGCCGAGCAGGGTGCCGGTATAGATATTATACTCGCGGTTTTGTGCAACATGCACAGGATTATCAAAGAGTTTCGCTATCGACTCGCAGCGGCCGGGATCACCGGGCAGGATGCAGTAACGACCGACATCGCCCTCAACGCAGTGGATGTGGAACTGTTTTTCGAGCTTTTGCATGATATGACACTCCTTAATTCATAGTATGGTATGTTAATTATAGCGCATACTGCCGGAAATTTCAAGCAGAATCATTAAAACAGCGTGATTTGGCTCGTATCGGGCAGGTCGCCGAAGGCGCCCGCCGCTTTCAGATTCTCGATATGGGTTTTGGAGACCTTCGGGCATGCGGCGGCAAATTCCTCGATTGAGATGAAATGCTTGCCCTCTCTGCCCGCGACGATGTCCTTCGCCGCCGTATCGCCCAGTCCGGACACCGCCACAAAGGGCGGCAGGAGCTTTCCGTCCTTGATCACAAACTTGATCGCGTCGGATTCGTAAAGATCCATGTTTGCAAAGTCGAAACCGCGCAGATAGAATTCGTAGCAGACCTCCAGCGTCGTCAGCAGATCGTCGTCCTTCGCCGTGTGATCCGGGTTGGAGGAGATTGCCTTGATATGCGCCTTGACCGTGTCGATACCGTGGGTCATCATGACCGCGTCGAAGGAATCCTTCTGACTGCGGCGGTAGAAATATGCGGCATAATACGCCAGCGGGTGGTGCACCTTGAACCACGCGATGCGAAACGCCATCATGACGTAGGCAGCGGCGTGCGCCTTCGGAAACAGGTACTGGATCTTCTTGCACGAGCCGATGTACCATTCCGGCACGCCCGCAGCGATCATCTCCTCCTCCGCGCCGGGCGGCAGACCTCTGCCCTTTCGGACGGACTCCATGATCTTGAACGCGCGCTTTTCCGGCATGCCGCATTTGATCAGATAGAGCATGATGTCGTCGCGGCAGCCGATCGCCTGACCGACCGTCGCTGTGCCGCTGGTAATCAGCTCCTTCGCGTTGCCGAGCCACACGTCCGTGCCGTGGGAAAAGCCGGACAGACGGATCAGCGTGTCAAACTGCGTCGGCATGGTATCCATCAGCATGCCGCGTGTAAAGCCGGTGCCGAACTCCGGAATGCCGACCGAACCGACCTTTGACAGGATCGGATCGTTCTCATAGCCGAGGATTTTGCTCGAGGTAAAGATCGACATGGTATCCTTGTCGTCGAGCGGGATCGTCTGCGCGTTCACATGCGTGATGTCCTCCATCATGCGGATCATTGTCGGATCGTCGTGACCGAGCATATCGAGCTTCAGGAGGTTTTCCTCCATGGAGTGATACTCAAAATGGGTCGTGATAATGTCCGTATGAACGTCGTCCGCGGGGTGCTGCACGGGGCAGAAATCCCAGATCTCGTTCTCCTGCGGGATGACGACCAGACCGCCGGGGTGCTGACCCGTCGTGCGGCGCACGTCGACGCAGCCGGCAGCCAGGCGGTTCGCCTCCGCGCGGCTGACGGTGAGATTGCGCTCATCCAGATAGTGCTTGACGTAGCCGAACGCCGTCTTCTCCGCGACCGTGCCGATCGTGCCGGCGCGGAAGACGTGGCTCGCGCCGAACATGCTCACGCAGTAGGCGTGCGCTCTGGACTGGTACTCGCCGGAGAAGTTCAGGTCGATATCCGGCACCTTGTCGCCGCCGAAGCCGAGGAAGGTCTCAAACGGGATGTTAAAGCCGTCTTTTTCCAGCTTTTCTCCGCATTCCGGGCAAGTTGCGTCGGGCAGATCCGCCCCGCAGTTGATCCCGTCCGGCACCTCAAAGGTGCAGTATTTGCACTTCGGGCAGCGGTAATGCGGCGGCAGGGAGTTGACCTCCGTGATGCCGGAAAGAAACGCCACCAGCGACGAGCCGACGCTTCCTCGCGAGCCGACCAGATAGCCGTTTTCCAGCGAATTCTGCACCAGCTTCTGCGCAGACATATAGATTACGTCGTAATGACAGGTGATGATGTCGTTCAGCTCCGTCTCCACGCGCTTGGTGATGATCTCGGGCGGATGCTCGCCGTAGAGACGGCGCAGCTTGCCGTAGACCAGCGATTTCAGGTCTTCCACGGAGTTTTCGATCTTCGGCGCAAACAGATTGTGCGGCACGGGGCGAATGGTATCGCACATGTCCGCGATCCGGTTGGGGTTGGTTACGACCACCTCGAACGCCTTTTCCGCGCCGAGATAGGAGAATTCCTCAAGCATTTCATCCGTCGTGCGGAAATAGAGCGGATTGGGACGGTCACAGTCCTTGTAGTCCTTGCTTGCCAGCAGGATACGGCGGTAGATCTCATCCTCCGGCTCAAGGAAATGCACGTCGCCCGTCGCGCAGACCGGCTTGCCCAGCTCCTCGCCGAGCTGTACGATCGTGCGGTTGAAGTCGCGCAGCTCCTCCTCGCTCTCCGCCGTGCCGTCCTCCAGCATGAACCGGTTGTTGCTGATCGGCTGAATCTCGAGGAAATCATAGAAGGACGCAATGCGCTTGAGCTCGTCGTGGCTCTTGTGCGCGACGATCGCCTGGAACAGCTCGCCCGCCTCGCACGCCGAGCCGATGATCAAGCCCTCGCGGTAGCGCAGAAGCTCCGATTTCGGCATGCGCGGATTGCGTTTGAAATACTTCAAATGCGCGTCGGAGACGATGTGGTACAGATTGCGCAGACCCATCTGATTCTTCGCAAAGACGATGATATGGCGGGTGCGGCGGTCGGAGATATGCTGACCGGAGCGCAGCTTTTCCATCTCCGCGTTGACGCTCTGAATGTCTTGCACGCCGTTTTCCGCCATCGTTTTCGCGAGGCGGAGATAGATCAGTCCGCACGTCAGCGCGTCGTCCGACGCCCTGTGGTGATTGAACTCCGGCAGGCTCAGCGCGTCCGCGACAATATTCAGCTTGTGCTTATTCAAATGCGGAAGAAGGTTCTGCGCGAGGATCAGGGTGTCGATATAAGTCGGCGCGAACGGAATGCTCAGCCGCTCGCAGGCGGCCTTCAGGAAGCCGACGTCGAAGTCGGCGTTGTGCGCGACGAGCGGGCGGTCGCCGCAAAAGCGCAGGAAGTCCGGCAGCGCCGCGGCAATATCCGGCGCGCCGCGCAGCATTTCGTCGGTGATGCCGGTCAGCTCAATCGTCTTCGGATCGAGCTTGCGCTTCGGGTCGACGAAGGTGCAAAAGGTCTCCACGGCTTCTCCGTCGCGGAACAACACCGCGCCGATCTCCGTGATCGCGTCGTGAACGGACGAAAGTCCGGTTGTTTCTAAATCAAAGGCGATGAACTCGCCCGAAAGCGGCATGTTCTGCCCGCCGTGGACGGCGATGCGGTCGTCCACGTCGTTGACATAGTAGCCCTCGCAGCCGTAGAGGATCTTGATATCCAGCGGCGCTTTCCCCTTCGGGGTCAGAGCGTGCAGGGCGGTCGGGAAGGCGGATACTACGCCGTGATCGGTGATGGCGATCGCCTTATGTCCCCAGCGCGCGGCCGTCGCGACGGCTTCCTCGGTCTTGGTCAGCGCATCCATCAGAGACATCGTCGTATGCAGGTGCAGCTCTACGCGCTTGTGCTCAGCGGTATCCTCGCGCTTCGGCGCGTCGATCTTCATGATCGCGGCAGGACGGATCACGACCTCCTTCGCGTAGCTGTCATAGTCGATCTTGCCCTGAACGCGCACCCAGAGCCCCGGCTTTTTGACCGCGTCCGTGATCGGTTTTCCGGTATCGCCCTTGAAGTAATCGCTGACTCGCACCGAGCCGGTGAAGTCGGTCATGTCGAAGGCGACGACCGTTGCGGCGCCCTTGTTGACGTCGCGGTGCTCCACGGCAAAGACCTTGCCCTCGACGATCACGCGCTCGCTCTGGCGATCCAACGTGATCTCACTGATCGGCATGCACTTGCCCTTGATCGGCTTGCCGTAGATCATGCCGTTGTCTTCTTTTTTCTTTTCTGTCGTGCCGAAAACCGGCTGCGGAATGCCCTGCATCGCCTCACGGCGCATCTGCTCGGTCTGCGCGAAGAGCGCGTCCCCCTCCGACTCATTGCCGCTGACGACTTCGATCGTTGTCACTACGCCGTAGCGTTCCTCAAGAAATCGCTCCACGAGCGGGATATACGGCAGAATGCCGTCTTTTCCGTTCGCGCGGAGGATCAGCCGGCTTTCCTCCTCGCCAAGCTGCCATTCGCAGCCCGCAAGCGAGGCAGCGGCGGGCGAATAGGCGTTGATCAGGATGCGGTTCAGATCTTCCGGCTCGCACACGCACAGCATTTCTTCGGAATACTGCGGCAGGATTTTGACGCTGCGGAAGCCGTAGAGCTCACACAGCTCCCTGCTGACCTCTTCCAGCTTCTGTTCCGTGCTGTAGCGCTGCATGGACAGCCGCAGTTCGAGGGTTTTCGCCTCGCGGTCGATCTCCGCATGGGAAACCGCCGCCTGCTCCAAGACAGCACGCAGCGGTTCGTCCGGCTGATATTCATAAAACATTTCCAAAAATGGGAATGCAGTTGCCATCTTTATCTCCTATAGCTTGTCTATGTAACGTAATAATGCAGGCAGAAGCTCGTCGTAGGGCAGCTTCTCCTTGAGCTCGCCCTTGACGAAGATCACGCCGCAGCCGTCGCCGCCGGCGATGCCGATATCCGCCTCTCTTGCCTCGCCGGGTCCGTTGACGATGCAGCCCATGACCGCGACTGTCAGATCCTTCTTGCAGCCGCGCAAGGCTTCTTCCACTTGATTTGCAAGACCGATCAGATCGATCTTCGTTCTGCCGCAGGTCGGGCAGGAAATCAGATTTACGCCGCCCTTCCGCAGTCCGGCGGCCTTGAGGATCGCCTTCGCCGCCTCGACCTCTCGCACGGGGTCGGCGGTCAGCGACACGCGGATCGTATCGCCGATGCCCATGCACAGAAGACCGCCGATGCCCATGGCGGACTTGATCGTTCCCATGTACTCCGTGCCGGTCTCGGTCACGCCGACGTGCAGCGGGTAGTCGGAGCGTTCGTGCATGAGGGTATAAGCGCGCATCATCAGCGGCACGCTGCTCGATTTCATGGAGACGCAGGTATCGTAAAAGCCGTACTTTTCCAGCAGCGCGATATGGGAAAACGCGCTCTCCACCAGCGCTTCCGGCGTAGGTCTGCCGTACTTTTCCAGCAGGCTTTTCTCCAGCGAGCCGCCGTTCACGCCGATGCGGATGGGAATATGATGCGCCTTGCAGCAGTCCACGACCGCCCTGACGCGGTCCTCCGCGCCGATGTTGCCCGGATTGATGCGGATCTTCGACGCGCCGCCCTCCGCGGCTAAGATCGCGAGGCGGTAGTCGAAGTGGATGTCCGCGACCAGCGGCAGCGGCGACTTCGCCGCGATCTTCGCAAACGCAGCGGCAGCTTCCTCATCGAGCACGGACAGGCGCACGATCTCGCAGCCGGCATCTTTCAGCGCGGCGATCTGCGCGAGGCAGCCCTCGATATCCGTATTGGGCTTATTCAGCATGGACTGGATGGATACCGGCGCGCCGCCGCCGATCTTCACGCCGCCGACGGTAATCTGTCTCGTCATTTCAGCCTCCGAAAATCTGGAACACGTCCTTGAATGTGATGAACGCCATGAACGCGAGCAGCAGAACCATGAAGCCCGCGTGCAGATAACCCTCGTATTTGGGATTGATCTTGCGGCGCGTGATCTTCTCGATCACCGCCGTCACAAGCAGGCACACGATACGCCCTCCGTCCAGCGCCGGGATCGGCAAAAGATTCATCACCGCGAGGTTGATCGCGATGAAGGCAAACAGATAGAACACGTTCTCGACGCCGAGTCCGACGCTCTCGGACTGCACGCCCATCTCGACCACGGCGGAGCCGATGCCGACCGGACCGGACATATCCTTGATACTGGCTCTTCCGGTGAAGAGATCGCCGAGTCCCAGCCGTACCATCCGCACGAAATCCATGCTCTGATTCCACGTATAGGACAAAACGCTTCCGACGTTCTTTTCTTCAATGCCGATCGAAAAGCCGTAGCGCTTCCCGTTCTCGTCGACATAGTCGCGCTGCATCGGCACGTTCGTCAGTTCGACCTCTTCGCCGTCGCGGAGCACGGTGATCTCGTGCAATCCGTCTTCATCGCGGTCCAGAAGCATCGTGATATCCCCCTGGATATACACATGCTCGCCGTTGATCGAAACGATCTCGTCGCCCGCCTGCAAACCCTCCGCATTGTTAAACGGGCGGTCCGGCACGATGCTCTCCACGGTTTTGCCGGGAATAACCTGCCAGGCGAATGTGACCAGCAGGGCGACGATCAGAAGTCCCGTCAGAAAGTTCATCGCGGAACCTGCCGCGAGGATAATCAGCCGCTTCCACACCTTAGCGTTGGTAAAGGCGCGGGGATTGTCGCTGTCGCCGTCCTCGCCCTCCATGGCGCAGTAGCCGCCGATGGGGATGCAGCGCAGGGCGTAGAGAGTCTCCCCTTTCTGCTTTTTCCAGATCGCGGGACCCATGAAAAGAGAGAATTCGTTGACCTGCACGCCGGACAGCTTCGCCGTGAAGAAATGCCCGAATTCATGGACAAGGATCAGAATACCAAAGAGCAGAACCGCGAGAATAATATAGAAAACGATCAATTTCGGCACCTCAAATCAAATGATTCACTGCTTCCCGCGCGGCGTGATCTGCGTTCAGAATATCCGCCAGCTCGGGACGCTCGACGTAGGGAACGGTATCCATCGCGCGCCGCACAAGGCGCGGAATGTCGTAGAATCCGATCTCGTCGTTCAAAAACTTTGCCACCGCCGCCTCATTCGCGCCGTTCATGACGGCGCAGGCGTTGCCCGCCCGCGCGGCGGCCTCCTTTGCCAGACGCAGGCACGGGAAGGCGTTTTCGTCCGGCGCGGCAAAGGTCAATTCGCCGCAGGACAGAAGATCAAGCGGCGGCGCAGGGTTTTCCGCGCGGTACGGATAGGTCAGCGCGAGGCGGATCGGGATGCGCATATCCGGCACGCCGAGCTGCGCCATCACGGCGCCGTCGCGGTATTCGACAAGGGAATGGACGATGCTCTGCCGGTGGATCACGACGTCCACCTTGGAAAGCGGCAGATCGTACAGGCGCATCGCCTCGATGACCTCCAGGCCCTTATTCATCAGTGTAGCACAGTCAATGGTGATTTTATTCCCCATCTTCCAGTTCGGATGCTTCAAAGCGTCCGCTTTCGTGACATTTTTCAATTCTTCCGGCGTTTTCCCGAAAAAGGGTCCGCCGGAACAGGTCAGGATCAGCCGGCGGATCTCGCTTCTGTCCCTGCTGCCCATCAGGCATTGGAAGATCGCGGAATGCTCCGAATCGACGGGGATGATCTCCGCGCCGTATTCTCTCGCCTCCGCCATGACAAGCTCGCCGGCGCAGACCAGCGTTTCCTTGTTGGCAAGCGCAATGCGCTTTTTCTTCCGGATCGCCGCCAGCGTCGGGCGCAGACCGACCATGCCGACCACCGCCGTCACGACGGTGTCCGCGCTGTCCAGCTCCGCCGCCGCGATCAGACCGTCCATGCCGGAGAGGATACGAACGTTCTCCCCCGCCAGACGCTGCCGCAGATCGTCCGCCGCTTTCTTCGTCGCCATGACGGCAAGCTCCGGCCGGAACTGTCTGCACTGCTGCGCCATCCGTTCGGCATTCGTGCCTGCCGTGAGCGCGACGACGCGCACATCATCCATGGTTTCCACGACCTCGAGCGTCTGCCTGCCGATCGAGCCGGTAGAGCCGAGAACAGAAAGGTTCTTCGTCATATCACTTCACCGCAAATGGGATCAGCAGGATCAGGATCTCCGCGATCGGCGCGCAGATCATCGTACTGTCGAAGCGATCCAAAATGCCGCCGTGTCCGGGGATCAGATTGCCGTAGTCCTTGATGCCGACCTGCCGCTTGACGACGGACAGGGTTAGATCGCCGAGCATGGAGCCGAACGCACCGACGAAGCCGTAGATCACGGCGTAGAAGTAGTTCACCTGCGTGAATCCGAAAAAGCGCGAGAGCAGGAAGGCATAGAGCGCCATGCCGAGCATATTGACGATCACGCCGCCGATCGCGCCCTCGACGGTCTTCTTCGGGCTGACGACGGGCGCGAGCTTATGCTTGCCGAAGGCGCGGCCTGCGAAATACGCGCCGGAGTCTGCGACCATGGAAATGATAAAGGCGACAAGAATGTAATATTCGCCGTTCTCCATCCCGCGCAGACGCACAAGAGAGCCGATCAGGAACGGATAAACAATGCCGCTGAACAGCGAGGCGCACAGCGCGGTGAATTTGAGCTCCGTATGCCCCGCAAGCAGCTCGCAGAACAGAACGGAGGCGTAAACAAACAGTCCGATCAGCGCGCTGAGCCAGAGGGTGTTCTCACTGACGATCGCGCAGGCGCGCAGCCATGACCACATCACGACCGCCGCCGCCATGAGCGCGGTACAGGCGACGATCCGTTTGTGCTTTAGGATACCGGTGCGCCATAGCATTTCGTATGCGCCGATCATGCACGCCAGAGCAAAGAGGATCGCCGTTCCGATCGGCGGCAGGAGCAGAACGATCGCCAGAAGCAGCGGAAGTCCGACCGCCGCCGCAAGAATTCTCACCAACATTATTTTACACCTCCAAAGCGGCGGTTGCGCCCGTTATAGGCGGCGATCGCCTTTTCCAGTTCCTTCGGTCCGAAGTCCGGCCAGAGGACGTCGGTAAAATAGTATTCGGCGTAGGCGCTCTGCCATAACAGGAAGTTCGACGTGCGCAGTTCGCCGCCGGGTCGGATAACCAGCTCCGGATCGGGTACGCCCGCGGAATACATGAAATCGGAGAATCGCTCCTCCGTCAGATCGTCCGGACTGCACTTCCCGTCCGCGCAATCGCGCGCAAACTGCTTCGCCGCGCGGACGATCTCGGCTCTGCCGCCGTAATTCAGGCAGAAATTCACCTGTACGCCGGCGTATTTCTTCGACTCCTCCGCCGCGATGCGCGCCTCCTCCTGCAATTGCGGAGAAAGACGGCTCAGATCGCCGAAGAAGCAGAATCGGACGCGGTTCTTGTCCATGTCGCGGATCAGCTCGCGCAGGTATCTTTCCAGCAGCTCCATGATCGCGTTGACTTCCTCCTCGGAACGCTTCCAGTTCTCGGTGGAGAAGGTATAGACGGAGAGATATTTCAGACCGATGGATTTGGCGTAATTTGCGATCGTGCGAAACGCCTCCGCGCCGACCTTATGTCCGGCGGTGCGCGGCAGACCGCGCTTTTTCGCCCATCTGCCGTTGCCGTCCATGACGATGGCGATATGCGTCGGCACGGGGCGGTCGGCAGCGTAGTTTTTCTTCTTAAAAAGGCTCATACAGCCCCCCGTAATTCAAAGCAGGCAGCCGCCCGCAGGTAGCTGCCTGCCGTATTTCAGACTCTTAGAGCTCCATGAGCTCCTTCTCTTTGACGCCGCACGCCTCGTCGACCTTCTTGATATATTTGTCGGTCAGATCCTGCAGATCCTTCTCGGCGTTCTTCTGATCGTCCTCGGTGATCTCGGAGTCCTTCTTGAGCTTCTTGATATAGTCCATCGCGTCGCGGCGGATGTTGCGGACGGCGACCTTCGCGTCCTCGCCGTATTTCTTGACCTGCTTCACGAGCTCGCGGCGGCGTTCCTCGGTCAGCTGCGGGAAGACCAGACGGATGATCCTGCCGTCGTTCTGCGGGTTGATGCCCAGATCGGAGATCTGGATCGCCTTCTCAATCGACTTGAGCAGGCTGCCGTCCCACGGCTGAATGACCAGCGTTCTGGCATCCGGAGAGGAAATCGTGCCGACCTGTCCGATCGGGGTATCGACCCCGTAGTATTCGACCGTGATACGGTCGAGGACGCGCGCGTTCGCTCTGCCCGCGCGGATCGCGCCGAAGTCATCCTGCAGAATCTCGAGCGTCTTGTCCATTTTGCGGTTGAATTCTTTGAAATCTACTGCTGCCATATTAGTTTTCCTCCTTCACAAGTGTTCCGATTTTTTCGCCCATCACGACGCGCAGGATGTTTTCCGGATCCTTGAGCGCGAACAGGATGATGGGAATGTGGTTGTCCATGGAAAGGGACGTCGCGGTGCTGTCCATGACCGCCAGACGTCTTGCCAGAACCTCGTCATAGGTGATCTCGTCAAACTTGACGGCGTTCGGATTCTTGACCGGATCGTCGGAATAGACGCCGTCGACGTTCTTGGCAAGCAGGATGGCGTCGGCGCCTATCTCCGCGGCGCGCAGCACCGCGCCGGTATCGGTCGAAAAGTACGGATTGCCCGTGCCGCAGCCGAAGATCACAACTCTGCCCTTTTCCAAGTGGCGGATGGCTTTGCTGCGGATATAGGGCTCCGCGATGCGGGACATCTCGATCGCCGTCTGCACGCGCACCGGAACGCCACGCTGCTCCAGGCAGTCCGCCAGCGCAAGGCAGTTGATGACCGTCGCGAGCATACCCATGTGGTCAGCGCGGGTGCGCTCCATGCGGTCGCCGCCGTCCTTCAGTCCGCGCCAGAAGTTTCCGCCGCCGACGACAATGCCGATCTGCACGCCCTCCGATACGCAGCGTTTGATGACGTCGCACACGCTGCCCATCACGTCAAAATCAAGACCTCTGTGGGCGTCGCCCGCCAGCGCCTCTCCACTGATCTTCAGCAGGACGCGGCGATATTTCGGCTCGCTCATGGGAAACCACTCCTTTGTACGGATTTATCTCCACCTATTTTATAATAATTCGCGCGAATTGGCAACCATAATTTCTGTTTTATAAAATGTTTTCCGTCTTCGTGGAAAATTTCGGCAAAATATACGGAACGACCGTTGCAGATTTGGGAAATCTGTTATATAATATCAGCAATCTTTTCCGAGAGGATGGACATTATGGAAGAAGAACGCAAAGCTCCCGAAGCAAAGAATTTTATTGAGGCGTTTGTTGAGGAGGACATCGGTCCGGGCGGTCAGTACGAGGGCATGCAGGTGCATACCCGTTTTCCGCCGGAGCCGAACGGCTATCTGCACATCGGTCACTGCAAGGCGCTGTGCATCGACTTCGGCACCGCGGAGAAATTCGGCGGCATCACGAACCTGCGCATGGACGACACGAATCCCGCCAAGGAAGATACCGAATATGTCGAGGCGATTCAGGACGATATTCACTGGCTCGGCTTCGACTGGGGCGACCGCTTCTACTACGGCTCGGATTATTTTGAAAAAGACTACGAATTCGCCGTTGAGCTGATCAAAAAGGGGCTCGCCTACGTCTGCGACCTCACGCCCGAGCAGTTCCGCGAATACCGCGGCGACATCGGAAAGCCCGCGGTTTCCCCCTACCGCGACCGCTCCGTGGAGGAAAACCTCGATCTGTTTGAGCGGATGAAGAACGGCGAATTTGCCGAGGGCACGCGGACGCTGCGTGCCAAGATCGACCTTGCCAGCGGCAACTTCAACATGCGCGACCCGGTCATCTACCGCATCCGCAAGTTCACGCACCACAGGCAGGGCGACAAATGGTGCATCTATCCGATGTACGACTTTGCCCACCCCATTCAGGACGCGCTGGAGGGCATCACCCATTCGCTCTGCTCTCTGGAATTTGAGGCGCACCGTCCGCTGTACGACTGGGTCGTCAACAACGTCTCCATCCCTTACCACAAGCCCCGTCAGATCGAGTTCGCTCGTCTCGGCATCGACCACACCGTTATGTCCAAGCGCAAGCTCCGCCTGCTGGTGGAGACCGGCCGCGTTTCCGGCTGGGACGATCCGCGCATGCCGACCCTGTGCGGTCTGCGCCGCCGCGGCTATACGCCGCACGCCATCCGCGATTTCTGCGAGCGCATCGGCGTGGCGAAGGCAGCCAGCACGGTCGAGTACGCGCTTTTGGAGCACTGCCTGCGCGAAGACCTGAACGACAACGCGGAGCGCACCATGGCGGTGCTGCGTCCCGTGAAGCTGGTCATCACGAACTATCCCGAAGGGCAGACCGAGACCTTTGAAGTCGAGAACAATCCCGTCCATCCCGAACAGGGCACGCACACGATCACCTTCAGCCGCGAGCTGTGGATCGAGGAGGACGACTTCCTCGAGGAGCCGATTCCCAAGTACAAGCGGATGTACCCGGGCAGCGAGGTGCGTCTGAAGGGCGCCTACCTCGTCACCGCGACCGGCTGCGAGAAGGATGAAACCGGCAGGGTCGTCACGGTTTACGCCGAGTATGATCCCGAAAGCCGCGGCGGCAATCCCGCCGACAGCAGGAAGGTCAAGGGTGCGACGATCCATTGGGTCGACGCCGCGACCGCTGCGGACGCGGAAGTCCGTCTGTATGAAAACCTGTTCTCCGATCCGCAGCCGGACAGCGCAGATAAGGACTTCTTAGAGTGCATGAATCCGCACTCTCTGACCGTGCTGCAGGGCTGCAAGATCGAAGCGGCGCTGCTTGACGAAATCAAAAAGTTTGAAGCGGAAGGCGAAGCGCGCTTAAAGAAGACTGCGCCGTGCTACCAGTTCATGCGCGTCGGCTATTTCTGCATGGACAACAAGGACTGCACGGCAGACCATCCGGTCTTCAACCGCAGCGTCCTTTTGAAGGACAGCTTCAAACCGTAAACAACAGTAAAACAGGGTGCGCTGAAATCAGCGCACCCTGTTCCTTTATCGTGATTTATGCAATTCCCTCAATAAAGCGCATCAGGATCGTGGCGACCTGCGCTCTTGTGGCGTTGCCCTGCGGGTCGAGGCGTCCGCCGTTGCCGTTAATTATCCCCTCGCCGACCGTCCACGCGATCGCGTCGGCCGCGTATGCGCTGACCTTCTCGCCGTCGGGAAAGCTCTTCAGATCGCCTCTTGCGGTCGTGTCGAAGCCCTTCTTCTGCGCGTAGCGGTAGAGGATCGCAGCCATCTGCTCGCGGGTGATGTTGCCGTTCGGGTTGAACTTGTTGTCGCCCACGCCCGTGACGATGCCGTTCTCCGCCGCCCACGCGACGGCGTCCTTGTACCAGTCCGCGGTCAGGTCGGTAAAGCTGCTCGGCTTTGCCTCAGGGCAGTTCTCATAGCGCCACAGGACGGTCACGAGCATCGCGCGCGTCATCGGGTCGTTCGGCGCGAAGCGGGATTCGCTGACGCCGTTCATCAGTCCGTTTTTCAGCGCATAATAAACGCTCGGCGCAAACCAGTCCGTGTCATTCACATCATTCATACCCTGCTTTTTGCCGCATACAACGCAGGTGCCGTACCATTCGGTATACTCGTGTCCGTTTGCAGGCAGTTTCAGGATCCGCTGCCGCTCTCCGCAGGCACAGACCGTGTCGACCCAGCCCTCAGCGTAGCAATTCGGCTCCAGGTATTCAATACAGAAGTTGTGAACGTGCGTATCTGCTTCCCAAGTCCGGATAAGGTTGCTTGGCATCTCCGTCCAGCCGGAGCTGCCCTCGCGAGTGAAGAACTTCATTCCCGGAATCGGATAAGTATCGTAAAGAATTTGATATCCGCCCCTCGGATCTGCGGCGACGCCGGAGCAGAAGGCGTTTGCGCCGATCTCAGGCGCGTTGCCCTCAAAATAGACTGCATTCAGGTTGTTGCAGTAATAGAACGCCGCTTCTCCGATGCTTTTCACCGAAGCGGGAATACGGACCGACTGCAGGTCGGGGTTCCAGTTGAACGCATAGATTCCGATGCTTTCCAGCCCGTCGTTGAAATACACGTTCTTTAAGTGACTTACATGGAAGGCAAAATCACCGATGGTTTTGACGTTTTTCCCGAACGAAATGTACTCTAAGCTCTGGCAAGACATAAACGCTTGATTGCCGATCGTGATCACGCTGTCCGGCAGATAGACTGCCTTTAACGCAGCGCCGCCGAACGCGCAGTCCTCGATCGTTTCCACACCCTCCGGCACGGCATAGAAGGTCGGCGCCTGACCGTAAGAGTTGTCCGGCGAGAGGTAACGAACGAGCGATTTCCCGTCCGCGGAAAACAGACCGAGCCCTCTTTGCACTAAGCAAGCGTTTTCCGCTTCGGAGAAATGCACATTGCCTTTGCATGCCAACGAACTCATACTGATATACCGCAGGGAAGCCGGCAAATATACATCGCGTATTCTGTCTTCTGCCGCGGAATGAGTCAGCGCAAGCGAGGCGATGCCGACGGTTCCCTCTGCGATCCGGATCACGCCCGTCGAGTCGAGCGACGGTACGACTTTCACAAGCCAATTATCTACATACCACGCCTCGTCCCGATATACAGGACAGTTCCCTGCGTCGTCGAACTCGCCGAGATTGCGAAGGCTGTCAGGCAGATCCAGCGAGGTCAGCGACTTGCAGCCCTTGAATGCAGAATCCCCGATATAAGTGACCGTTTCGGGGATCGTGACCGAGGTAAGCGCCGCGCAATCCAAAAAAGCATTCGCAAGGATTTTTGTTACCTTGACGCCCTCGATTTCCTCCGGAATCGCCGCTGCAGTCACAGTTTTGTCGCAATAGATGATGGCGCCATAGTCTTTATCAAAGTAGATCACGCCGCCTTCGGCAGGATAGGTCGCGTCGTAATTATCGAAATTCGCATTATACAGTTGTCTGGCAGACGCCGTCGGCAGCACAGAGAGCAGCAGCGTGAGCGCAAGGAGCAGGGCAAAGATTCTCTTTTTCATCGTTTTTCCTCCTGTAGAAATAAAAAGTGCGCAGCCGAAGCCGCGCACGAAAAACGCACAGCTCCGATTGCTGCGACACAACTTCTGACACACATTCGAGGATGCCAAAATAGAGCGTGCATTTTTGCCAAAACAGCAAAAGTCACCCTCGAATGCAGATATAAAGTTGTGTCGCAAGGTTAGTGTAACATAGGATTGAATATAATGCAAGCCTTTTCGGTCGAAGAAATCCCCCTAATGTTTTGAATGCAGAGACAAAATTATTCTTCCTATAATTTATATAGAGCCTCGGAAAATAAATCTGCAACCGATATCGACATTTTTCTTTTTAGATCTGTCCGTCGCAGGTTTGGGAACTGTATCGAATGACGCTCAGCGTCCGCCTGCCTCCCTCTGGGAGGGAGGTGGCAAAACCGCAGGTTTTGACGGAGGGAGATAAGCTGTCGGGCATTATCGGCAGTGCATTTTCTCTCCCTCAGTCAGCTGCGCTGACAGCTCCCTCGTCAGAGGGAGCCAAGGAAACAGCCGCGCTGTAGAAATCCACAGCGCGGCTGTTGTGCGTCGACGTGTGCGCTGGATTCTTGCGCACCCTGCTTTTATTATGTCTTTACAGCGTGGCCGCCATGACGGCCTTGATCGTGTGCATGCGGTTTTCCGCCTCGTCGAAGACGATGGACTGCTTGCTCTCGAAGACCTCGTCCGTGACCTCCAGCGCGTCCAGATGGAAGCGTTCGCCGATCTCTCTGCCGATCCCGGTGTTGAGGTCGTGGAAGGCGGGAAGGCAGTGCATGAACACCGCGTTCTCGCCGGCGTTCGCCATGATTTTCGCGTTGACCTGATACGGCAGCATCTTGGCAAGGCGTTCTTCCCATGCGGACATCGGCTCGCCCATGGAAACCCAGACGTCGGTGTAGATCACGTCCGCGCCGGCAGTCGCCTTCATCGGGTCTGTCTCAAAGGCGAGGGTCGCGCCCGTCTCCGCCGCGATTTTCTCACAGCGGGCAATCAGCTCCGGATTGGGGAAATAGCCCTCCGGGCCGCAGGCGACAAAGTGCAGGCCGAGCTTGGCGCATCCGATCATCAGAGAGTTTGCCATATTATAGCGGCAGTCGCCCATGAAGACGAGCTTTCTGCCCTTGAGAGAGCCGAAATGCTCGCGGATAGTCAGCATATCCGCCAGGATCTGCGTCGGGTGGTATTCGTTCGTCAGACCGTTCCAGACGGGCACGCCGGCGTGCTTTGCCAGCTCCTCAACAATGCTCTGCCCGAAGCCGCGGTACTCGATGCCGTCATAGAGTCTGCCGAGGACGCGGGCGGTGTCGGCAATGGATTCCTTCTTGCCGATCTGAGAGCCGGTCGGGTCGAGGTAGGTCACATGCATGCCAAGATCGTGCGCGGCGACCTCGAAAGAGCAGCGCGTGCGGGTCGAGGTCTTCTCAAAGATCAGGGCGATATTCTTGCCCTTATAGTCATCATGGAAGACGCCCGCCTTTTTCTTCGCCTTGAGTTCTGCGGCGAGGTCTAACAATCCGGTGATTTCTTCCGGCGTGAAGTCGAGCAGAGTCAGAAAGTTCTTGCCTTTTAAGTTCATAGTGTTTCTCCTTTATTCCGCGGCGCAGTCTTTCAAAATCTGCACCGCTTTTTCTAACAGGTTCATCGGTATATTGAGGGCGGGCAGCAGGCGGATCTTCTGCTTCGCCGTCGTCACGAGCACGCCCCTGGAGAGCGCCAGCTCCGCAAACTCGCGCGCAGGCTTTTCCGTCTCGAAGCCGAGCATCAGTCCCATACCGCTGACGCTTTTGATCCCCTTTGCGCCGCGCAGCTCCCGCACGATATACTCCGAGCGTTCTTTCACGCCATTGAGCAGGTCATCGTCAATGCGGCTGAGAATGCTGACTGCGCCTGCGCAGCAGGCGGGATTGCCGCCGAAAGTGGAGCCGTGCGAGCCGGGCTGCAGCACGTCCGCGACGCGCTTGCCAAGTATTGCCGCGCCGAGCGGCAGACCGCCGCCCAGTCCCTTCGCCGTGGTCACGACGTCGGGCTGCAGACCGTATTCCATGTAGCCGTACAGCCGCCCGCTGCGGCCGTTGCCGAGCTGGACTTCATCGGCAAGGAGCAGGAGGTCATATTTCTCCGCGACCCTGCGCATGGCGTCCGCCCACGCCTGACCGATCGGCATGACGCCGCCCTCGCCCTGCACGCACTCAAAGAGGATCGCAGCGCAGGGATAGTCTCTCGCAAGCGCTTCCAGTCCCGCTTCGTCGCCGACCTCGGCGTAGAGAAAGCCCTCCGGCAGCGGCTGATAGTCCTTGTGGAAGGTCTCCTGCCCCGTCGCCGCCAGCGTTGCCAGCGTCCGCCCGTGAAAGCTCTGTTTCAGCGTAATGATATTGCAGTATGCCGCGCCCTTGCGCTCCGCCGCCCATTTGCGCGCGACCTTGATCGCGCATTCGTTCGCCTCTGCGCCGGAATTTGCGAAGAAGACGCGCTCCATACCCGTCCGTTCGCAGAGCATCTGCGCGAGCTGCGCCACCGGCGCTGCGTAGTACAGGTTGGAGCAGTGCTGGAATTTGTCCAATTGCCGCGTGACGGCGGTCTTCCACGCCTCGTCGCCGAGGCCGAAGATATTGACCGCGATCCCGCTGCCCATATCGATATAGTCTTTGCCGTCGCCGCCGCGCACAAGCGAGCCTTTCCCGCTCACGATCTCAAGCGGAAAGCGGTTGTAGGTGTGCGCCACGTAGCGGCGGTCGCGTTCAAATACGTCCATACGTCCCTCCGTTGTTCGGATGGAGCTATTATACAAAAAAGGCGCGTTCGGGTCAAGTCCGAAAACGCGCAGCGAGCGTGCCAAAGCCCTTTGGCACGCTCGCTGTGCGGATTTTCAAACTTAACATCAGTTTGAAAATCCAGTTGATTGAACGTGAAAGACAACCCTGACGGTTTTCTTTCACACTTTCTTTCCCTCCGATAAGCCAGCTCTCTGCGGGTTAGCGACAGTCTGATGCCACTATGGCTCGCTTTTTTTGACAAAAATGATATGCCCCGCCGCATCGACCGTCATCAGAAGCACCTGCTCCACGCCGCACCTGCGAAATGCGAGCTGCTCTCTGACCCAGTCCTCGCCGTGCTTCGTCAGGGGCAGGTTGTCGCGCAGGAGCTTGCCGTCTGAGATCAGCGTGACCGGCAGCTCGGTGTCTTCCACCTTCTGCCCCGCGTCCTTCGCCGAAGCAGGCTGATCTTTTCCGTAGAGCATGGTGCTGAGCTGCCCGTTCGTTTCAAGGATCGCAAACTTGACTGTCGTGGGGTCAAACACGCCGTTTTCCCGCAAGTGCATCGTCAGCTCGTCGAGATTGACCCGCGTTCTGCGCAGATTCTTTTCGTCGATCTTCCCGTTGTCGATCAGAATGACCGGCTTCCCGCAAAACAGTTTGCGGACGAATATGCTCTGAAAGGTCAAGCGCGACAGCAGCAGCTCCGCACCGAAGACGAGGGCAATCGGCAGAACGCCGTAATAAATCGGCATATCCGGATTCTCGATCGTAATGGAGGCAAGGTTGGCAAGCAGCATCGTCACCACGATCTCCGTCGGCTCCATCTCGCCGATCTGCCGCTTTCCGAGCAGGCGAACAACAAGCAGCAGGAGCAAATAGAATAGCAATGTGCGAACGATACTGTGCAGCATAACGACACCTCCGCGGTTAGCTTTCCCGAAGACAGGAAATTGATACAATCATAGAATTTGATAAATCTATCGTTAATTTGTATAAATTTCCTTCGGCTTTGCAAGCCGTCCTTGGTTACGCCGATGAAATTCTCCGAAACGCTTGCAATCTTGGAGAATCCGCTGTAAACTTTTGTAAAAACCAATTCCGGAGGAATCTCTCATGAAGATTTCCGACTATTTCGGCGAAAACGTATTCAGCAAGGCGGTCATGCAGGCGCGCCTTCCGCGCGAGGTTTATGACGAGGTCTGCTCTGTCATGGAGCACGGCGGTCAGATCTCCATGGCGTCTGCCGACGTCGTTGCGAAAGCGATGATGGAATGGGCGGTCGAAAAAGGCGCGACACATTATACGCACTGGTTCATGCCGCTGACCGGCGTCACGGCGGAAAAGCACGATTCTTTCCTCTCCGTGCCGGACGAACAGGGCAAAGTTATTCTGCGGCTGACCGGAAAGCAGCTCATCATGGGCGAGCCGGATGCGTCCTCCTTCCCCACCGGCGGTCTTCGCGCCACCCACTATGCCCGCGGCTATACTGCGTGGGACATCACCTCTCCCGCCTTCGTCAAGGAGATGTCCTGCGGCACGATCCTGTGCATCCCGACGGTGTTCATCTCCTACACCGGCGAGGCGCTCGACAACAAGACCCCGCTGCTGCGCTCCATGGAAGCGCTCTCTCAGCAGGCGATCCGCATCGTGCGTCTGTTCGGTGATCAAAAGGCGACGAAAGTCATCCCGTCCGTCGGCGCAGAGCAAGAGTATTTCATCGTTGACCGTGAAAAGTACCTCAAGCGCCGCGACCTGATCTATACCGGACGGACGCTCTTCGGCGCGCCGGCGCCCAAAGGACAGGAGCTTGAGGATCAGTACTTCGGCGTCATCCGCGAGCGCGTCGGCGAATTCATGGCGGATCTGAACGTGGAGCTGTGGAAAATGGGCATTCCCGCCACGACCCAGCACAACGAGGTCGCGCCGGCGCAGCATGAAAGCGCGCCGATCTATGCCACCTGCAACGTCGCGGTCGACCACAATCAGCTGACGATGGAGACGATGAAGCGCGTCGCCAACCGCCACGGTCTGGTGTGTCTTCTGCACGAGAAGCCCTTTGCGGGCGTCAACGGCTCCGGCAAGCACAACAACTGGTCGATCAGCACCGACACCGGCGAAAACCTGCTCGATCCGGGCAAAACGCCGAGCGACAACCTCCAGTTCCTGCTGGTGCTCTCCTGCATTATCAAGGCGGTCGACCGCCATGCCGACCTTCTTCGCATGTCTACCGCCTGCGTCGGCAACGATCAGCGTCTCGGCGCGGACGAAGCGCCGCCCGCCATCGTTTCGATCTTCCTCGGCAGTCAGTTGGAAGACCTGGTGGAGCAGATCGTCAAAAACGGAACGGCAGCGGACTGTCTCTCCGTCGGTCAGCTCGACACGGGCGTTTCCACCCTGCCGCTGATCAACAAAGACGCAGCCGACCGCAACCGCACTTCCCCCTTCGCATTCACCGGCAACAAATTCGAGTTCCGCATGGTCGGCTCGTCCGACTGCATCGCCAACTCCAACACCGTGCTGAACACGATCGTTGCCGAGGCGTTCAGTGAAGCGGCGGACGTGCTGGAGCAGAGCAGCGATGTTCCGCGCGACGCGATCCGTCTCGTCGCGGAAAACCTGCGCGCTCACAGCCGAGTGATCTTTAACGGCAACGGCTACAGCGAGGAATGGATCTGCGAGGCGGCGCGGCGCGGTCTTCCTAATCTGCCGAGCATGGTCTCCGCCATTCCTACGCTGACGACGGAAAAAGCGATCGAGCTTTTCGGCAGATTCGGCGTATTCACCGCCGCAGAGCTGGAGTCCCGCAGCGAGATCATGTACGAAACCTTCGCGAAGGTCACCTTCATTGAAGCGCGGACGATGGCGCACATGGCGGCAAAGCACTATATCCCCGCGATCGTGCGCTACTGCACGCGCCTCGGCGACTCCGTCTGCAAGGTGCGCGCCGCCTGCCCGCAGGCGAGCGTTCGCGTGCAGGAAGTCCTGCTTGAGCAGACCAGCTCTCTTCTGACCGCTGCCAGTGACGCGCTCGACGCTCTGCAGGGCGCGATCGACCGCGGCAGCCGGACGGACAGCGTGAAGGACGTCGCGAATTACTGCCACGACGTCATCGTGCCCGCGATGAAGGCGCTGCGCGACCCGATCGACCGCCTGGAGCTGCTCGTGGACAAGGATCTCTGGCCGGTGCCCACCTACGGCGACCTGGTTTTCGAAGTATAAAAATATGGCGGCTGAGCTTTGGCTCAGCCGCCAGTGCTTTTTCATTCCGTATTTGTAATATCGTTCGGCTGGCACTCATCCGCAAACCATTTTCTCCACGGGAATACGTCGTAGAACGCCCAGTGCCTGTCATAAAACGCCGAGAATCTGCCGATGATCCAGCCGTTGATCAGTGCGCATACGACGGTACCCCATTTTACACCCTCGAAGCGCCACAGTCCGAAGATCAGGAAGCTCATGATAATGCCAACCAGACAACTGACGCAGTCATAGACCGTCTTGAAGCGGTTGATATTCACGCGGAAGCGGGAGGACACTTCCTTCACAAACAGCTCGTAGACCTCCGGCGAAATATATGTGTGGAACATCGCCGAAACGCCGGCAGAGCCAAAGAGCATTCCCAGAATGTAATAGACGATCCTCAGCCAGAGCGCCTCTGCCGGCAGACGCTGCCCGAGCAGCATAAAACCGTCGAGCACGAAGCCGTAGATCACCGCTGTGACAAAGGAGAACAGGTACGACAGGCGAAAACGCCGCAGAAGCAGCACCATGAGCAGAAGCAGCACCGCCTGCAGGCAATACTCCGCCATGCCGAACGTGACGAAGCTCCATACGGGAGAAAGCCAGCGGTACAGCAGATACGCCGGCGCGACGATCATCGACACGCCGAAGTCCGCCTTTTCCATCAGCATCACGCCAAAGGCGAGAAAGATGATACCGAGCACGTACATCAGTTCCGTACTGCATCTCTTTTTCATAAGCTCCCCCTCCGCTCCGATCATCCGATCATCTTCATCATCCCGGGGCGCGTGATGACCGCAAAGCCCTTGAGATAAAACGACATGCCGCCGTCTCCGATCAATCTTGCCATGCCGACGGGCGTGTACAGTTTCAAAAACAGATCTGCGTCTATCTTGCTGATTTCCACTTTCATCGTTCTGCTCCGATGTCTTTGCTCTGTTTTTCGGCATACCGCGCCTTACATTCCTCAATGATCTGCAGCGCGTCTTCCTTGCCGTGATACTTGCCGGTCGTGACCTCGACCTTCTGCAGCACCTTGTAGTTATCGAAGAAATTTCTGATTTCCTTGAGGATAAAGTCCGGCAGCTCGTCCAGATCTTGATAGTCGGCGTATCTGGGGTCACAGTCTACAACGGAGATCAGCTTATAGTCCGTCTTGCCGCCGTCCGTCATCTCAAGGTAGCCCAGCACCCGCGCGGGCACGTAGCAGCCCGGGAAAGTCGGGTTGTCGGAAATCACCAGAATATCCAAAGGGTCGCCGTCCGGCGCAAGGGTATTTTCAATAATGCCATACTCCGTCGGATAAATCATCGAGGCATACAGCACTCTGTCCAGCTTGATCTTTCCCGTCCTCTCGTCCACCTCATATTTGTTCTTGGAATGCAGGGGGATCTCGATCAAGGCTTCCACCGTATTGCTCATGGCCGTTCTCCTTTCGGTTTCAATATCTTCCGTATGACAGCGGTCTGTCCTTTTGCGGGCAGGACGTTCCAAAGTCTCAGCAGTCGATTGCGGTTGACGTTATAAACGTACCTCGGTCTTTTTGCCATCAGCGTACGCAGCGCAGTTTTTGCGATTTTTTCAGGCGGAATGTTTTTTGATTCCACTCTGTTCACGATCCTTCTGAACTTTTCCGCATTACATGCGTAAATGCGGGTGTTGGAGCAGAATTCCTCCAGCTCCCGCGTGGAGTCGGAAAGCAGTCCCGTCTTTACCGCGCCGGGGCGAAGCACCGAAACACTGATCCCAAGCAGCTGCAATTCCATTCTCAATGATTCCGCATACCGCTCCAGCGCGGTCTTCGTAATCGCATAAATGCCGGTAAAGGGCAGCGGCGCGATGGGCGCAAGCTCGCTCGACGTCAGGATGATCCGGCTGCCCTCCCGCAGCAGCGGCAGGAACGCCTTGTTGACCCGGTACGCGCCGAAGAGATTGACGTTGAAAATCTCCGTAAAACGCGCTTCGCTCATTTCGACGAGGGAATCCAGCCGGTAGATCCCCGCAAAGTGCACGATCGCATCCAGTTTGCCGGTCTGCGAGGCGACGAACGCAAACGCGCGGTCGATGCTCTCGGCGTCCGTTACGTCCGCTTCCACGGGAATGATATTCGGTTCCGCTTCCTTGACGGTTCTGTCTGCGGCAAACACGGAATATCCGCGCTCTGCGAACGCCTTTGCCGTCGCATATCCCATTCCGCCGTACGCGCCGGTGATCAATACATGCTTCATCGCTGTATTTCCTTTAGTTGAAGATCAAGTCCATATCGACCGAAGTCTCAATGCCCGGGATACTGCCCTCGCTGGTGTACTGCAGACAGTCGAAGTGATAATCGAACGTCGGGTTGTCGCCGTACTCCGCGAGCCACAGCTCGTAATTCTGCAGCCGCACAAAATCCAGATAGGCATAGCCGTACTCCCGGTTGAAATACACGCCCGGAGTATAGCCGCCCTTCCGCACTGTTTCGCAGAAAGCGACGGAGCAGTCGGTCAGCGGAACCGCGCCCGGGTCAGCAGTCCTGGAGTCGTCGCCGCGCTCCTCCCAGTCGTAATAGACCGGCAGATCCAGCGGCTCGCCGTCCAGAAGCTCCAAAACAAATTCCGCCTCCTCGGCGGCCTCCCCGACCGTCAGCGCCTGCGAGAAAAAATACACACCGACCTTCAGACCGGCTTCCTTCGCGCCGTTTAGATTGGCGCGGAACGTCTCGTCCTCGTAGAGACCTCCTTCGGTCGAGCCGCGCAGTCCTGCGCGGATGATCGCGAACGTAACGCCTGCATCACGCACCTGCTCCCAGTCGATCAATCCCTGATGGACAGAGACGTCGATCCCCGTCTGAGCGCCCGGGTAGCGGAGAAAACCGTCTTCAAAATGGAAGTCCGCCGGATCGCGTTCGTTCCACGGCGCGGTTGCCGCAGTTGTCTCCGGCACAGGCTCCGGCTCCGGCGCAGGCTCGGCCACACAGGAATACAGGATCAGCCCGAGCGCAGCGGTGAACGCCACCGCCGCAAGCACGGTGATCCAGATCGCAAGGGCGCGATTCGGTTGTTTCTTTCTTCTTTTCCGTTTCTGTGCCATAACTGACCGCCTTTCCTGCCGTCATTATACCACATTCGTCAATCCCTGTCGAAAAAAGACTTGTCTAACCGGCAAATCTATTGTAGAATAGAGTGACTATCAATTTGGAGGTCCTTTCATTGACTTACATGCTCCGCAGAGGGGCGGCAGCTCTTCTGCTTCTGACGGCGCTCTGTCTGCTGTTTGCCTGCGGCGATCCCGGAGAACCGGCGGCAACGGAGGCTGCTGCGAATACCACGGTGCGGATCTCCGCCGTCGGCGATATTTTTCTGACTGAGGATCAGATCGAGGACGCGCGGTGCGCGGACGGCTCGTTCAATTTCATGCCGCAGTTTTCCGGAGTCTGCACCACCCTGTCCAAGGCCGATCTGACCATCGGCAATTTCGAGGGAACGTTCGCCGGCACGCCCTACGGCGTCGAGCACGGCAGCTATCCGGACGAATTCGCCGTCGCGCTGAACGGCGCCGGCTTCGACCTGCTGCAGACGGCGAATTCTTTCAGCGTCTACAACGGTCTGGCAGGATTGAAGCGCACGAAGGACGTCATCGAAAACAACGGCATGCTCTGCAGCGGCACCTACCGCGACGCTTCCGAACACAGCGACGAACAGGTCATGGTTTTTGAGATCAACGGTATTCGCGTCGCGGTGCTCTCTTTCACAAAGGGACTCGGCGGAATGACCATCCCGTCCGGCGAGGAATACTGCGTGGATCTTCTCTATAAGGACTACGCAAGCGACTATGAGCAGATCGACACGGAGGGTATCACCGCCGCCATTGACAAGGCGAAAAAGCAAAGCCCGGACGTGCTGATCGCGATGGTCCACTGGGGCAGTGAAAACGTCCGCGAAGTCAGCAAGCGGCAGGAGAGTATCGCCGACCTGATGCTCCAGAACGGCGTGGACGTGATTCTCGGCTCGCATCCGCATCTGGTCGGCAAGGTGGAGAAGCGTTCCGTCCGTATGGACGACGGCACGCGCAAGAACGTGCTGATTGCCTACAGCCTCGGCGACTTCTGCAAGGTCGGCAGCGGGCAGAGCAATATGTATCCGGTGCTGAATCTCGTCTTCACCCGCGATTCTTACACCGGCAAAACGGTCCTGAGTGAAGTGAGCTGTTCCAGCATCGTCGCCATGGACAACGGCGCGGAGGCGCCGGACCGCTATACGATCCTCGACGCGGACAACGCGATCTCCCTGTATGAAAAAAACTACTACGACCGCATCACAAGCGACCTCTATCAGTCGCTGCTGTCCAAGCGGGAGAACCTGCTCTCCGTGATGGAGCTGGAATAGCAATCCGCAAAGAAAAGAGACGCTTCGTTGGAAGGTGCAGATTAGGGATATTTAATTCCTAAAAAAGAAGACGGCATAGCTTACGATCATGTAGGCTATGCCGTTTCTCTTTGCTCTTCCGGCTCTTCCGGCTCTTCCGGCTCTTCCGGGATATCGACCACGCCGATGAAGTTCCACCAGATGACCAGCGTCTGTTTCTTCGTCCGTGTGCCGGGTACTTTTTCCGGCTTCTTGACTTCGATCTTCTCCACGAAGGAGCGGATGATCTCCGCGGTGAGTTCCGTGATGTCCGTGTACCGGCGCACCATGCCCATGAAGGAATCCACGTTCAGCCGTTCTTCTTTCGCCGCCGCCATGGCCGACTCAAGTTCCACAGCCCTGGCTTCAAGCTGTTTCTGCTCGGCTTCGTAGGTGGCGGACATCCTCGCAAAACGCTCATCGGAAATCTTCCCGTCGATGTTGTCCTCATAGAGACGCTGCAAGATGCCGTCCAGCTTCTTAATACGTTCCTTTGCCTGGGCAAGCTCTCTGCTACTGTCACGCATCAGGCGGGCGAGTTCTTTCTCATTCTGCTTTGTGAGCAGTTCTACGAATTCCGTCTCGTTGGCACGGGCGTACGCTGTGATGCGCTTCAGCCGATTGAGCAGAATCTCCTCAACCTGGACGTTGTGGATCTGGTGCGGAGTACATATTCCTTTGTGCTTTCTGTAACTGGCGCAGACGAATATTTCCTGTTCGTGCGTCCAGCCCCTGTGCCGTACCTGGTACAGTTTCGCGCCGCAGTCGGCACAGAACAGCATCCCGGAGAGAGCCGGCATTTCGCCCATCGGAGTCTGCCTCCTGCGTCCGTCACAGATGCGCTGAACTATATCAAAAGTCTCCTGATCGATGATCGGCTCATGACAGCGTTGGCCCCGGTCGATTCCATGAGTTCTTCGGTCCGGGCAAGCTAGGACTCCGCTTCTTCCAGCTGTGCGTCTGTGAACTGCTGCATAGTCGCCTGGGAGCGTGGTTTCGACTCCTGCCAGCAGATCCCGTCGTACACGATGTAGTCGGTGGCCGGCGAGTAGCGGACATAGTCCCTGCTGTACTTGGCGAAGGCATAGGCCTTTCCGACATCGGAGTAATCGTCCGGCTTGCGCGGGGCGGGTCCGTTGTACTCCTCCGGCGGGACGTACCCTGCCTGGGCGGAGACGGTCTTGCCGAACTTCACGGCGCTGCCCCAGATGGTCTTCAGTTCGTTCATATCCAGGGGCGGATCACAGGCTTTCGCATTTTCAAGGAACTTCTCCCGTGCCTCACGGGTGTTGCCGTACCGCTTGATCAGCTTTCCGGCGAGACGGGACATGGTGGTGTTCCGCTCTCCCTCGGGAATGCGTCCGTCCGGCAGTTCGGCAAAGGCATCAGTCACAGACTTCTGCTCCGGCGCGGGTTTCGGCTTCGGCGGCGTTTTCTCCGCCATGAAGCTGTTAAGGTTCATCGGAGTGACCTCCGTGCAGCTCGACCTCGGGGTCTTTCACACCGAAGAAGAACCGTGCTGCATCCTTGGCTCCCGTGTCGAAATACGGGAAGAAAGCGATGACCGACTCCTTCAGCGCACGGTAATCGTCTCCGTCCGTGACCGGATCGATGGGAAAGATGACGTGCAACCTGGGCCGAGGGCCGTAGCGTAACTTCATGATGCGTTCCTTTCCGCCCGAGAACGGAAAGAGCCGGAACGCATAGCCGCAGAATAAGGCCTGATTACGGAAAAAGGGCGCACTTATCCTGGGGTACAGTCATACCTCCCGCCGAAGCGGTGAAGTATGATATGTATCCCGGCCCTTATACGTAATCAGGCTTTCGATATTTTGTTATATTTGTGCGGAGCCGAAGCCCCGATGCTCACAGGGCTTGTCCGGGTCCTCCGAAAAGAACCCTTCATAAGCAGTCCACGGCAAAGGCAAAACTACGGAGTTTTTCCGAAAAAATTTGCCCTCATAAGTAGTCCACGGGAAAGGCAAAAGATCACGGTTTTCCCGAAAGAATCTTCATTCTCCCGCTATACGGAGATTTCCGGGCCGTTTTGACGAGTGTTTTCGGAAAAAATGTCTTCCCACAATACGGAGATTTCCGACCGCTTTTGATGGGGTATTTCCGAAAACATTTCTCCCACTATACGGAGATTTCAGCGACGCTTTGAGGGGGTGTTTTCGAAAAAACATTTAAGTCACAGCCCAAAATGATCCGCCGGATTATTTGCTTCTCTATCTGGTAGCCTTGGGAGAGGACAAAAACTGACGGTTTCTGAAAAACTCTCTATAAGTAGTCCACGAGAAAAGCAAAACTTACCGGTTTCGGTACCTACTGGAGCGGTTCGCCAATTTTGAACAAAAAAGCCGAAATAAAGGAAAGCCCCTCTCGGAAAACCGAGAAGGGACCTTTTCTTTTTAGCAGTTGTTAGTTATAATTAGTTACTAATAGTTAAAATTATTAGCACAGGCAGTTGACTACGCGTCTTCTTTTTGGTATAATAGGTTGTTAGAAAACGATAGGAGGGCAGGCTCATGCGGGATGTAGAGAGATGGGTTTCTATGGAAGAAATCTGTAAGCATCTTGGTGCAAGCCGGGATACGGTTAAGAAAATGATAAAGACTCAGAATCTCCCTGCTTATAAAATTGACCGTAAATGGAAATTCAAGATAAGCGAAGTAGATGCGTGGATGCATGAGCAAAACGGAATAATGAAGAAAAGCGAGGTGGCCCCAAATGCTTAAAACGATTGATCTATTTGCTGGGGCCGGCGGATTAAGCCTCGGATTTCAGCTTGCCGGAGGCTTTAAGATTGTGGCAGCGGCCGAGATAAACAAATACGCACGTGAGACATATAAAGCAAACATAGCCAAGAACGATCCAGATTTCGTTTTCATTGACAATGTTCTTGGATACGACTTTGCCGCGCTTAACGAACGACTGGAAGGAATCGACATCGTCATCGGCGGACCTCCGTGTCAGGGCTTTTCCAATGCCAATCGTCAGA
>CAMUZA010000009.1 GCA_947165085.1 uncultured Clostridia bacterium
CCAACAACTGCACGGGCGAGTACGACAAGTGGATCAATCTCTTCGGCGAGGCGGGCATCAGCCCGTACTTCGGTCAGATCCACTCCCACACCGCGGAGTACTCTGACGGCGCCGGTACGCTGGAGGACGCTTATGAGCACGCGATGGCGGCTGACGACGTTGACTTCATGATCGTCACCGACCACTCTAACTACTTTGACACCACCTCCACCGCCACCACCGACAGCTACTACAATCTGTCCAAGCTGACGATGGGTCAGAGCCTGACCAAGTGGGAAGAAGCGAGAGCGACCGCGCTGGAGTATGATAAGATGCGCGACGACTTCGTCTGCGCTTACGGCTATGAGATGACATGGTCCGGCGGCCCCGGTCACACCAACAGCTTCAACACCTGGGGCGTTGTTTCCCGTAACAACGGCGAGCTGAACAACAAGACCAACTATGCAGGCATGCATCGCTACAACGACCTGATGGTCAATGCGAACAGAGGCCTGGATATCAACGGCAACCCGGTCGAAGAGGGCGTCAAGACCAAGTACATCGAAGACGCGCCGGTCGTTTCCCAGTTCAACCATCCGGGCACGACCTTCGGTACGTTCGACGACTACGCAGGCTTCAATCCGACCCGTGACACCATCCTGTGCCTCATTGAGGTCGGCAACGGCGAAGGCAAGGTCGGCGGCAGCTCCTACTGGCCGAGCTACTCCGAGTACGACAAGTGCCTTGCCAAGGGCTGGCACGTCGCACCGACCAACAACCAGGATAACCACAAGGGCAAGTGGGGCGACGCCAACACCTGCCGCGACGTCATCCTGACGGACGACTTCACCGAGGCGGGTCTGTACCGCGCGATGGCGGAGCGCTGCGTCTACGCGACCGAAGACCAGAACCTCCACATCTACTACTACCTGAACGGCGAGATCATGGGCTCCATTATCGACACCGGTGATACCGAGCTGGATAAGATCACCATCGTCTGCAGTATCTCCGATCCCGACGGCGAAAAGCTGAGCAAGATCGAGGTCATCGGCGAGAACGGCATCGCGATCAAGACCTATACCGCGACCGGCTCCACCTTCGAGATCAACGAAGAGTTCAAGAACACTCAGGCTTACTACTACATCAAGGTCACCGAGGCTGACGGCGATATCGCCTGCACCGCTCCTGTCTGGGTCGGCATCGCCACCCCGATCACTGCGGATATCCGCACCGACGCCGCTCTGAGCGTCGAGGGCGAGGAAGAGACCATCACCGCGACCGTTGACAACGCTGCTGATTTTGACTACGAGCTCGAGAAGGTCGTCTTCTATCTGACCGACAACAAGGGCAATGAGACCATCATCAAGACCATCAACGTCGACAAGGCGGACGCTGTCATCGCTCCGGGCGAGGCCAGAACTTTCGAGTTCATTTACGAGCGCACGGTCGCCGGTGAGCAGGAGATCAAGGTCGTCTTCTACGGCGAGTACAACGACAAGGAATTCAAGTGCCGCGCGACCATGAAGCAAAAGGTCTATAAGGCCGATGAGCTGGTCAAGGTCGCTGTCGACTACGGTCACGGCAACTTCTACGTATCCGGCGGCTACTCCGACAACATGGGCAACTTCATCAAGTACTGCGCGGACAACGGCGTTATGGCGGAATTCATCCAGAAGGGCGAATTCAACTACAACACCCTGAAGCAGTACAGAATGGTCGTCCTGACGGTGCCGTTTGATACCGGCAACCTCAGCCCGAGCGTCTACACTGCGGACGAGCTGGCGGCGATCAAGTACTACGCCGAGCATGGCGGCAATATCATTGTCTGCTCCAAGTCCGACCGTAAGAGTCCGAAGGGCGATCTGAACTGCGCGAATCTGTCCAACAGCATTCTGAATGCGATCGGTTCGAACGTCCGCGTTGCCGACGGCATCATCGTCGATAACGCGATGAAGGCGAACGAGGCGTACCGCCTCTACTTCTCCGGCGCTGAGAACCTCAATATGAATCACCGCTTTATCAAGGCGGCGTACACTTCCTCCAACTCCTTCGGCACGATCCCCTCTACCACGAACTCCACCGGCTTCCAGCTCTATAACGGCGCGCCGATCCTGATCAACTCCGGCGCGGAGAGCAAGGTCACCACGCTGGTGCGCGGCTATACGACCACCTGGGGTGCAAGCTACGAGGCCAACTTCGACGGCTCCACCTACGTGCCTGATTATGAGAACGACGTGGTTACTGCTGCAATGGGCGACGTCAACATCATGACCTACGAAGACCTGCCCGGCGGCGGCTGGCTGATCACCTGCGGCTGTACCTTCTTCTCCAACTACGATATCAAGGACGACGTGGATTACACGAACAAGTTCATCGTCCGCAACATCCTGCGCGAGCTGACGGACGACGGTGAGCCGATCCGTGTTTCTCAGATCAGCACTGTCAAGAAGGTGACGAGACCCGCTACCGAGACCGGTGACGAGTACACTATCGAAGGCTATGTCACCTCGAACGCTTCCGCATTCGATCAGGATACCGCGTTCTTCGACTGCATCTACATCCAGGACAAGAAGGGCAACGGCATCAATGCGTTCCCTGTCGCCGGTAACTTTGCGATCGGCATGAACGTCCGCGCGCACGGCGGCGTTACCTACTACTGCGGCGAAGTCGAGCTGAACCTGAGCACCGACTACGGCGGATACTGCGAGGTCATCTCCGATACCATCAACGTCATCCAGCCGAAGGAAGTCGACTGCAAGACCGCTATGTCGGATGCAGAGATCGGCAACCTGCTGATGGTGAAGGGTATTGTCACCGGCATCCACAAGACCGAGGGCGTTATCGACAAGATCTATGTCCGCGACGCTGCCGGCGAGGCCTGCCTGTTCATCAACGGCTACATCATGAAGAACTACAAGGGCCTGAACGGCCTGAAGGTCGGCATGATGGTCAAGGGCGTCGGCATCGGCTCCCGCGACGTCGACGAGACGAGCGCGACCAGCGCGATCTTCGAGCGTCTGCGTGTCCGTGACCGCCGCGAGATTGAGATCCTTGACGGCGGCACCATCCATGGCGAGCTGCTCTTCAAGGACGTCAAGGAAAAGGATTGGTTCTATGATTACGTTCTGTTCGCAGTCGATCGTGGTCTGCTGAACGGCACTGCGAATTCCACCTTCTCCCCGAACTCGAACCTGACCCGAGCCATGGTCGCCACCGTCCTGCACCGCATGGCGGGCGAGCCGAAGGCAGACGGCGCGAAGAGCTTCGACGACGTTGCGAGCGGTACCTGGTACTTTGACGCTGTCTCGTGGGCATCCGCGGTCGGCATCGTTAATGGCTACGAGGACGAGACCTTCCATCCGAACGCATACATCACCCGTCAGGAGATGGCGCTGATGCTTGCGAGATATGCGACCGAGTATATGGGCCTTGAGATCGACACCACCGGCAACCTGAACGCATTTATCGACGGCTCTACCGTCGCAAAGTGGGCGAAGGACGAGATCACCTGGTTCGTCTGCACGGGCATCATGACCGGCATGGACGGCAGAATCGTTCCGAACGGCAGCGCGACCCGCGCGCAGTTTGCGACGATCATCACCCGCTTCGTGAAGTTCGTTGAGGGCGACAATACGCCTGTTTGATCATTCCAAACAACGCCCCGTCGGCATTCGCCGGCGGGGCGTTGTTCTAACTGAAAACGCGGCAGAGATCGTTGACCTCTGCCGCGCGGCTTGTTATTCTGCTTTGTTGCCGTGCTTGCGGCGGCGGTGATAGCGGTGATGATGCGTGGGTTTGACCTTTGCCGCGCCATCTGCCTCTTTTGCTTGCTCTGCAGCGGGTACAGCCGGAGCGGTGGGCGCTGCTGCATTTGCCGCTGGCGCTTGCGACTTGCCTTTTCCGCCGCGGCGACGGCGACGCTTCGATTTCTGCTCGTTTTCTGCTTTCGTCTCAGCAACGTCGGGCGCTTCGGTGATCGGTTCGACCGGCGTGAGGGGTTCGGCTGTCTTCTTGAACACCACGGGCTCCAGATAGGTTGTGAACGTCGGCGTTTCGAGTTTCTTGTGCGGACGGTTGCCGGAGATCGGGGCAAGGTCGTCCGGGATCGGCTCGTCCGTTTTCTTCGGCTTGCCGTTGCGCAGGACGCAGATGTCACAGTTTTTGTGACAGACGATCGTATCCGGCTGCTTCTCCAGACGGACGCGCACCGACTGCTTGAGCAAATTTACTTCTGTGACCGTACCGCGGCCGTCGGGGGTATCGACGAAGGATTCCGCCTTCGGGCAGGTACGGATCAGGTCCTCATAGGCTTCCTGCTCATAGTTCAGGCAGCACATCAGTCTGCCGCAGGTACCGGAGATCTTGGTGGGATTGAGGCTGAGATTCTGGGTCTTCGCCATCTTGATCGAGACGGGTTGGAAATCCTCCAGAAACTCGCCGCAGCAGAACGGTCTGCCGCAGATGCCAAGACCTCCGACCATTTTCGCCTTGTCGCGCACGCCGATCTGCCGCAGCTCGATGCGGGTGCGCAGGACGGAGGCGAGACTCTTGACCAGCTCGCGGAAATCCACGCGGCCGTCGGCGGTGAAGAAGAACAGGATCTTGCTGCCGTCGAAGGCGTATTCCGTCGAGACGAGCTGCATGTCCAGCTTGAGCTCCTCAATCTTCTGCTGGCAGATCTCAAAGGCGCGCTTTTCCTTGGCGCGGTTTTCCATATCGATTTTCAGATCCTGCTCGTTCGCGATGCGGATCACGCTGCGCAGCGGCGCGACGATCTCCCGTTCCGAAACGGCGTGGTTGCCGCGGACACACTGTCCGAGCTCCATGCCGCGTGAGGTGTCGATGATGACTTCGTCGCCGGTGCAGACGTCGAGCTTTCCGGGGTCAAAGAAGTAATTCTTTGTGTTGTTGCGGAACTGGATGTCGCAGACGGTGACGGTTTTTCTTTCAGGTACAGATTCCATAATTACTCCTTAAAGGTCGGACAGCTTGACGCAGAGCATTCCGCAGATATGTGCGGTGCCGACGTTGGCGTCCGTCAGGGCAATCGCGTGCTGCACGGCTTCCACAGCTCGCAGAAGCTGTGCGTCCGTGCGGCTTTGTGCGATTCTTTTGCATTCAGGACCGGTCGCTGGCAGGCCGGCACGGCTTGCGGCGGCGGATGAGAGAAGCTCCGTCCATTGAAGAAGGATCGGCCGGAGCTGTTCGCGCTTCAGGCGTTCCATCGGCGTAAGGACGCGCAAAAGCGCGCCCGCGCTGTGTTCGCAGCAGGCTTCAGCGAATGCCTTGGTCTGGGGCAGAAGCTCGGCGCCTTCGGTCAGAAGGGCGGTCGCCTGTCCGAGATAGCCGCCGGAGCGGAGCATCGCGGAGCGCAGCGCGTCGGGCGATGTGTCGGGAAAACGCACCGAAAGCTCCCTGCACAGCAGCTCGTCGCTGAGCGGCGATAGCCGCAGCTCCACGCAGCGGCTGCGTATGGTCGGAAGCAGCTGCTCGGCATGCTCCGTCAGCAGAAGAAACACGCCGTAGGCAGGCGGCTCCTCAATGCATTTGAGCAGGGCGTTCTGACCCTGCGCGTTCAGATCCTGCGCGCGCGGGAAGACGTAGATCTTTCTTGCGCCCTCATTGGGGCGGATATAGAGATCGGCGCAGGCATCGCGCACCAGCTTCACGGGAATGGTTTTCTTTTCCGGATCGTCCACGGTGATGACGTCAGGGTGCACCCCACTCAGCGCTTTGCGGCACTGTGCGCATTGCCCGCAGGGACGGCGGAGAGAAACGCACTGCATGGCGGCGGCAAGCAGGCGCGCCAGCGTATGTTTGCCGGAGCCGGCAGGACCGGAGATCAGATAACAGTGGGACAGCTGCCCGCGTGAGAGAGAGACGGACAGACGCTGCTTCAGCGCTTCGTTGCCGAGAAGTGCATCAAAGTCCATCATTCTGCGTCCTTTCCCATAGTATCCACTCTATTATAACGCTTTTCAGTGTATTTTTCCACTAAAATTTCCGATATACCGAAAAAATCAGTCAAATGCGAGCCCAAGATAGGATTTTTCCGGCAGATGCGCTCCGTGCAGGGGTTTGACCATACCAAACGGCACGTCGTCGCCGGTCGTTCGGACGATCGCTTTCTCACAGCCGAGCTTTTCTGCCAGCACCGCCGCGGCTTCGGGACAGCAGGGGAGCAGCTCTTTGAACAGCAGGCAGCCGTCCGTTATTTCCGCTGCTGCGCAGCAGACGGCGTCTGCAGTTTCCAGGCGGTACAACCCAGCGCCGCTTGCCTCGCTTGCGCACTTTTGCAGCTCGAGCAGGGAAACGTCGTAGGAGACGAACGAGCCATAGAGCTGCAGCTCGCGCAAGACGCGGTAGGCGTCTGCGGTGAGTTTTGTGATTATAACGTCAGATTTATGCGCGGGAAGCTCCAGGGTGCTGTGATAGAACGCGGTCCGATAGCCGCGTTTTTCGTAGTAGCGGAACAATGCTTCCCCGTCCGGTACGAGCATGCAGGCATCGTAATCGCGCAGTTCGCTTTCCGCATAGGCGAGCAGCGCGGCGCATAACCCCCGCCTGCGATAGGCGGGCGCGGTGCAGACGGCGTAGAGATAGACGGCGCGCAGCGCCTCGCCGCAGTCATCCACCAGCTCGACTGGCAGCGCGCAGAGCATGGAAACGGGCGCCGTTCCGTCCAGCGCGGCGAAGGCCAGCGCATGACCTTCCGTCTTGCGCCAGAAGGTCTCGACCGCTTCTTTGCTGTCGTCGAAACAGCTCAGCCATAGCTGCGTCAGAAGTGCAGGCTGCTTCATTCTCTCATATGAAATCATCTTCGCTCCTCCAGAACGACCTTTTCCAGAAGGAGATCGGGATAGTAGCTTTCCTTTGCGCGCCGCAGTCCCTCGATGCCCATATTGTCCTCACGGTTGAGGTAATTGACCTCCGGATAGCGGCTGTGGATCAGTCGGGCAAGCTCGCGGTTGACCATCGGATAGGCGCCGTTGATATCCGCGCGCGCCTTTTCAAAGTTCACGTCAAAGGTGTCCTTACGGATGCGGTTGCCCATTGAGAAAGCGACGATCTCATCGCCGGTTTCCAGCGCGATGCCCTCCATGCGCAGCTCGTCGAAATACCGGAAGACCTTTTGGATTGCCGCCTTTTCTTCGGTCGTGTCAGAATAGGGGTGCGCCTCCGTATGGTCCTCGTTCCAGCTTTCCGTGAACTCGATGCAGCGCGGAAGAAGCTCTTTCGTCAGCGGCAGCACGTGCCAGTCGGGAAACGTCTGCTCAAAATGATTGCAGTGATTGCGTTTCGGCTGCAGCTTGCGTCCGTGCAGACCGCAGAGCCGCTCAATGTCGTAGATGTAGTCGTAGCCATCGCGAACGGTGCGGGCGTTGAATCTGCCGGGAAAGAGTTCTTGCAGGAGTGCCGCTTCTTCCGGCGTCGCGCCGTAAAGGCGGAAGCGGACATGCCGCTCCTTTGCATCGGCAAGCAGGACTTCGACCGCTTCCTTCAGATTGCCGCACTGCGGGCAGAGATAGCACGTCCAATTGCCGTATCGGCAGAAGAACAGCGGCGTTGCGCCGAAAAACGCGACTTTCTGATCCGCCCAGCAGAACAGATTGACGTAAGAATACTCGCAGCCGTGGTTGGCGGCAGCATACAGATGATTGTGGATGATGTCCCGGTCTTCGGGAACGATTTCGCGGAAATTCAGCATAAGTACCCTCTTTTTGTTAAGAACATTGTCTCTATTTTAGCACAATTCGCCCGCAGGTCAACCGCATACTTGCATTTTTTTTGCCGATGCGTTATTCTGTATGGTAGGATGTGATGTTATGAGAAAAGTTCTTGTCGCTCTGTCGGGCGGCGTTGACAGCGCCTGCGCCTGTATCTTGCTCCAAAAGCAAGGCTATGAGGTCGGCGGCGCGACGATGCTCCTGCGCGACGGCGGAGAGCGGGAGGCGGAGGACGCGCGCCTTGCCGCACAGCAGCTCGGCATTCCGTTCTACCTGTTTGAGCTGAAAGATGAATTCCGGAAGAACGTCATCGCGCCGTTTACGCAGGTCTACCAAAGCGGCGGTACGCCGAATCCCTGCGTCGTCTGCAACCGGACGATGAAATTCGGGATCTTTCTGGAAAAAGCCCTTGCGCTCGGCTATGACGCGATCGCCACAGGACACTACGCGAGGATCATCGAGCGGAACGGACGGTATCTGCTCTCCGCCGCGGACGACCGTGCGAAGGATCAGACCTATGTGCTTTGCATGCTGAATCAGTATCAGCTTGCGCACACGCTGTTCCCGCTCGGAGAGGTGCGGAATAAAGCCGAGGCACGCGAACTTGCGGCGCAGGCTGGCTTGCAGCTTGCGGGAAAGCACGATTCGCAGGATATCTGCTTCGTGCCGGACGGCGACTATATGGGCTATCTGACGGCGCACGGGCTGATTCCCCAAAAGGGAAGCTTTATCCTGCGAGACGGCACGGTGCTTGCACCGCACAAGGGTATGGAGGCATACACCACCGGACAGCGGCGAGGTCTGGGCATTGCCCTCGGTGAGCGGACATACGTCCTCGGCAAGCGCGGTACGGACGTCGTGCTCGGTGCGGAGGAGCAGCTCTATGCGCGCAGGGTACTCGTGCGCGGGGTCAACTATATTCCCTTTGAACGACCGACGGAGCCGATCCGCGTGCAGGCGAAGCTGCGCTATACGACGAAATTTGCAGACGCCCTTCTGACGCCGACGGAGGACGGCTGCGCGCTGCTCTTTGACGCGCCGCAGCGGGCGGTCACGCCCGGACAGACGGCGGTATTCTACGACGGCGATCTTGTGATCGGCGGCGGAACGATCGAAAAAACTCTACCGGAGGAAGAATGAAAATGAAAAAGTGCAAGAAATGCGGAAGACCGCTTGGGAACAACCAGTATTGCAGCGTGTGCGATCGGGAGATCATCCGCGCCGCAAAGCAGAAGCAGCAGAAAACGCAGGAGAAGAAGAGTCAGCTCCCGTGGATTCTCGGAATCATCGGGTCGCTTCTTTTGGTCATTGCGGCGGTCGTGACGGTCATCGTGGTCGTCAAGGGGAATGCGAACACGCCGGAAAACGCTTCTGCGACGGATAGCACCGCCGTACCGGCGGGCATCGGGATCCATCACTGCGAGATCGAAATTGAAAACTACGGCACGATCACGGTGGAGCTGGACGGCGACGCCGCGCCGATCACGGTCGATAATTTCATCAAGCTGGCGAATGAGGGCTTCTATGACGGTCTGACCTTCCACCGCATTATTGAGGGCTTTATGATGCAGGGCGGCGCCAGCAGCAGTAAAACGGCTGCAACGATCAAGGGCGAATTCTCCGCAAACGGCGTCGATAATCCGCTGCTCCATACCCGCGGCGCGATCTCCATGGCGCGCATCGACGATATGAACAGCGCAAACTCGCAGTTCTTTATTGTGCATCAAACTTCGCCCCATCTGGACGGCAAGTACGCCTGCTTCGGCTATGTGACGGACGGCATGGACATCGTGGACGCGATCTGCGAATCCGCGCAGCCGATCGATAATAACGGTACGATCCCGGCGGCGGAGCAGCCGGTCATCACGGCGATTCGGGTGCTTGACTGATGGGAAAGTCACTGGTATTGGCGGAAAAGCCGTCCGTCGGTCGGGAGCTGGCACGGGTGCTCGGCTGCCGCAGGGGCGGTGAGGGGTATCTTGAGGGCGACCGCTACGTCGTCACCTGGGCGCTGGGACACCTCGTCACGCTGGCGGACCCGGACGTCTATGAAAAAAAGTGGGAAAAATGGGACATGGCAGACCTTCCCATGCTCCCGCAGAATATGAAGCTCGTCGTGATCGGGCAGACCGCAAAGCAGTTCCGCGTCGTGCAGAATCTGATGAAGCGCGGCGACATCTCCGATCTCATCATCGCGACCGACGCAGGGCGCGAGGGCGAGCTGGTCGCGCGGTGGATCATGATCAAGGCAGGCTGGAAGAAACCGACGCGCAGATTGTGGATTTCCTCGCAGACCGACCGCGCGATCAAGGAAGGCTTTGCCAACCTGCGTCCGGCGGCGGAATACGACAATCTCTTCCGCTCGGCGCAGGCGCGCAGTGAGGCGGACTGGCTCGTCGGTCTGAACGTCACACGCGCGCTGACTTGCCGCCACAATGCCCAGCTCTCCGCCGGCCGCGTGCAGACGCCGACGCTTGCGCTGATTGTCCAGAGAGAGCGCGAGATTCGCAATTTCGTCCCCAGGGACTACTGGGGCGTGCGGCTGAAGGCGGGCGGCTTTTCCGCAACCTGGCGCGACAAGAACAACAATTCCCGCACCTTTGACAAGGCGCTGGCGGAGAAGATCGCAGCTTCCTGCCAGAGCGGCGACGCCGTTCTGACGCAGGTGCGCAAGATGCGCCGCATGACCCCACCGCCTGCTGCCTACGATCTGACGGAGCTGCAGCGTGACGCGAACAAAAAGTACGCCTACAGCGCAAAGGAAACGCTGAATATCATGCAGTCGCTGTATGAGCAGCACAAGCTCTTGACCTATCCGCGCACGGACTCGCGCTATATTTCCGACGACGTGGTTGCCACCCTGCCCGAGCGGCTGAAGGCGGTCATGGTGGACGCCTATAAGCCCTTTGCGCAGCAGATCATGCGCAATCGTCCTCTGCAGACAAAGTATATCGTCAACAACGCCAAGGTCACAGATCACCACGCGATCATTCCGACGGAGGAATTGCCCGATTTGTGGCGGCTGTCGGGTCCGGAGCGCAACATCTACGATTTGGTCGTGCGCCGTTTCCTCGCGGTGCTGCTGCCGCCGTGCGAATATGAGGAGGTCGATCTGACCCTGAACGTGAACGGGAACGTCTTCACTGCAAAGGGAAAGATCGTCCAGCAGGCGGGCTGGAGGGCGGTCTACGACCGATCCTACAGCATGGACGAAGACGAGGAAGAGACGCAGAGCCTGCCGCCCGTCCAGCAGGGACAGCGCTTAAAGATCTCCTCCGTGCAGGTGACGAGCGGCAAGACGCCGCCTCCTCCGCGCTACACGGAGGCAACCTTACTCACCGCGATGGAGCATCCGCAGGCGCAGGTGGAGGATAAAAACCTGCGCAAAATCTTGGAGGAAACGAGCGGCCTCGGCACGCCAGCAACACGCGCGGATATCATCGAAAAGCTGTTCTCCGCCTTTTATATCGAACGGCGCGGCAAGGAGCTCGTGCCGACCTCGAAGGGCATGCAGCTTGTGGAGCTTGCGCCCGCCGACCTGCGCAGCGCCGCGCTGACGGCGCAGTGGGAGGACCGCCTCGCACGGATCGCAAAGGGCCTGGAGCGCGACACGAAATTCGTCGAGGAAATGCGTAAATACGCGACTGATCTCGTCGCCGCGGTCAAGGCAAGCGACGCCAAGTATACCCACGACAATCAGACCCGCAAGACTTGCCCCGACTGCGGGAAGTTCCTGCTGCTCGTCAAGGGAAAACGCGGGGAGATGCTGGTCTGCCCCGACCGCGAATGCGGCTACCGCAAGAGCGTGACGCAGGTGACGAACGCCCGCTGCCCGAACTGCTTCAAGAAAATGGAGCTGCGCGGAGAAGGGGAGAATCAGATGTTCGCCTGCGTGTGCGGCTACCGCGAGAAGCTCTCCGCGTTCAAGGAGCGGCATGAAAAGGCCGGCGCGGGCAAGCGCGACGTCGCCCGCTACATGGAGCAGCAGAAAAAGGAAGAACCCAAGAACAACGCCATGGCGGACGCCCTCGCCAAATGGCTGGAAAATCAGAAGAAATAGCGGGCAAAACGGAAGCAAGAAAGAGTAAAGCCGCGGTGTGGAAACTCCACACCGCGGCTTTTACATATTGCGCTGCGCACCACCAAGTCTGTCATTGCGAGACCAGTGCGCACACTGGTCGTGGCAATCTGTGCGTACGTCGGCGGACACTTTATCGTATTCAGCACCGTACCCTTATGTCTGTCATTGCCCGGCTTGTCCGGGCAATCCGCGAGAACCGTATTTGGACATTGCAACGTAATACGGCACAAACACTATCCCTGCAACGGACGGATTGCCACAGCCGCTGCGCGGCTTCGCAATGACACGGCAGGGCGACTTCACAAATGAAAAAACTGCGGTGTGGAATATCCACACCGCGGTTTTTGGCTGTTGTTTTTTCGACCGTCAATCAGTCTGCCACGTAGGGCAGCAGGGCGATCATGCGGGCGCGCTTGATCGCGACGGTGAGCTGACGCTGATGCTCAGCGCAGGTGCCGGTAGTACGGCGGGGCAGGATCTTGCCGCGCTCGGACGTGTAGCGACGGAGCTTGGCAGCATCCTTGAAATCAATGTTCGTGACCTTGTCGACGCAGAAGTTACATACCTTCTTGCGCTTACGCGGACGAGCCTTTTCGTTCAATGCCATGAATGAAATCCTCCTTCTTCAAATACTCAAGTGGAAAAGCTGATCAGAAGGGCAGCTGGCTGTCGTCATCCTCAATCATGGAGAAATCGGATGCGGGAGCCGGTGCAGCCGGAGCGGAGAAACCTGCGGGCGCAGCGGGTGCGCTGTAGCCTGCGTCTCCGCCTTCGCGCTTGGAGTCGCCAAAATAGACGTTGTCGGCGATGACTTCTGCGCTGCGGCGCTTATTGCCCTCTTTGTCGGTCCAGGGACGAATCTGGAGACGACCGGAAACCACCGCCATGCGGCCCTTGGCAAAATACTTGCTGACGAACTCAGCCGTATTGCGCCATGCGACGATGTCGATGAAATCCGTTTCACGTTCGCCGGTCGAGCTGTTCGCGAAATCGCGGTCGACAGCGATCGTGAAGGTGGCCACTGCTACGCCGGAGCCGGTCCGACGGAGCTCGGGGTCACGGGTAAGACGACCCATGAGAACAATGTGGTTCAGCATGAAAGGGCCTCCTTACTCTTCGACTGCGACGATGATGGAACGCAGAATGCCGTCAGTGATCTTGAACACGCGGTCCAGCTCAGCGGGGAGCTCGGGCTTGCATTCGCAGTTCATGAGGACATAATAGCCTTCGGGCAGATCGTTGATGGGATACGCCAGCCGGCGCTTGCCCCACTCCTCGATACCGGTAAGAGTACCTTCTGCCTCAACCATCGCCTTGAACTTTTCCACGAGAGCGGCGATACCCTCTTCACCCTGAGCGGGATCGATGATATAGACGATCTCATACTTGCCGGAAATCTTAGCCATGATGTGTGCACCTCCTTTTGGACTTTTGGCCGCCGATCGCGTCGGCGGCAAGGATTACCTGCGACCGCAGGCTTGACTATTTTACTTGTAAAAACAGGTTTTGTCAACAGTTTTTTTGCCTTTTTGCGCATTGTTCCGCAGGATTTCTCCGCAAACGCACTCTTGCATTTTGCGGCATAAAATGGTATTATCTAAAATAGATAAGAATGGCGATCAGGAGGAATCATCATGAAGAAGATTACCGGTTCTATCGTTGCGCTCGTCACCCCGTTCAACGCCGACGGCTCTGTCGATCACGGCAGACTGCGCGAGCTTGTGGAGTGGCATGTGCAGAATAAAACAGACGCGATCCTTGCGCTCGGCACGACCGGCGAGACTGCCTCGACCACCCTCGAGGAGGATATCAAGACCTTTGAGACCGTCGTCGATCAGGTCGCCGGACGCATTCCTGTGATTGCGGGCTCCGGTTCAAACTCCAGCGAAATGCAGAAGCAGAAGAGTGAGATCTACACGAAGATGGGCGCGGCAGCACTGCTGTGCATCAGCCCGTACTACGTCAAGACGAACGAAGAGGGCATGTACCGCCATTTCATGCTGTCGGCGGACGCCGATTCCGCGCCGATCATCCTTTATAACGTCCCCGGCCGCACCGGCTGCAAGATCTCGCCGGAGGTCGTGCGCCGCCTGTCCAAGCACCCGAACGTCATGGGCATTAAGGAAGCGAGCGGCGATATGGGCTACGCGATGAAGATCGCCCGCTATCTCAGCGACGATTTTGTCATGTACTGCGGCAACGACGACATCACAATCCCGCTGATGAGCGTCGGCGCGTCTGGTGTGATCTCCGTCTGGGCGAATATCATGCCGCGCGAGACGCACGATATGGTGATCGACTGGCTCGAGGGCAGGCATGAAAAAGCGGTCGCAGCCCAGCTCAAGTACCTTGACCTCATCAACGCCCTGTTCATGGAGGTCAACCCCATTCCTGTAAAGGAAGCGATGAATCTGATGGGGCTGAAGGCGGGACACTACCGTATGCCGCTTTACCCGATGGCGCCGGAAAACCGCGCAAAGCTGGCAAGGATCATGCGCGAAGCGGGTCTTCCCGTGCAGGAGGACGCATAAATGAAAGTGTTTCTGAGCGGCTACGGCAAGATGGGCAGGATGGCCGCCGACCTTGCCGCCGCAAGAGGCTGGGAGGTCGTCGGCTATGCCGATATCGACTGCCCGGAGAATTACGAGAGCGCGCCGAAAGCGGACGTCTGCATTGACTTTTCCGGCGTCGGCGCGCAGAAAGCGCTGCTCGGTTATATTCGCCGCACGAAAACGCCGCTGCTGTCCGGTACGACGGGTCTGACCGAGCCGGATTTCGACGCGCTGCGCGAAATATCAAAGCTCGTGCCCGTGATCTGGACGGCGAACTACTCCGCCGGCGTCGCCGTGCTGAAGCGTCTTCTGCGCGAGTACGCACCCGTCCTGCGCGACTGGGACAAGGAGATCGTCGAAGCGCATCACAATCAGAAGGTCGATGCGCCGAGCGGCACGGCAAAACAGCTCCTGCAGGCAATTGACCCAAACGAAGAGGCACAGGTCGTGCACGGCAGGGAAGGACTCTGCGGCAAACGAAAGAATAACGAGATCGGCGTCTTCTCCCTGCGCGGCGGCACCGTCGCGGGAGAGCACAGCGTCTTCTTCTTCGGTGAGGACGAAACGCTGGAATTCAAACACACGGCGCAGAGCCGCCGTGTGTTTGCAGCCGGCGCGGTACGCGCCGCAGAAGCGCTTGCGAAGAAAGCGCCGGGATACTATACGTTAGAAGAACTGATATTTTGAGAGGGAATACTATGGAAAAAATGAAACCGCGCACCTTGTCCGGCTTTATGGAGCTGCTGCCTGCGCCGCAGATGCAGCTTGAGCGGATGATGGAGATCCTGCGCGAAACGTATGCCCTTTACGGCTTTACGCCGCTGGACACGCCCGCGATCGAGTCAGCGGAGATCCTGCTTGCCAAGGGCGGCGGGGAGACGGAAAAACAAATCTACCGTTTCCAGAAGGGCGACAGCGATCTGGCGCTCCGCTTTGATCTGACCGTGCCGCTGGCAAAATACGTCGCCCTGCACGCGGGCGAGCTGACCTTCCCGTTCCGCCGCTACCAGATCGGCAAGGTCTACCGCGGCGAACGCGCCCAGCGCGGCCGCTTCCGCGAATTCTATCAGGCGGATATCGACATCATCGGCGACGGCAAGCTGGACATCCTCAACGAGGCGGAGATCCCGTCGATCATCTATTCGATCTTCCGACGCTTTGGACTGACCCGATTCGTCATCCGCGTCAACAACCGCAAGCTGCTCAACGGCTTCTACGCCATGCTCGGCTTGTCCGAGAAGTCCGCAGACATTATGCGCACGGTGGACAAGCTGGATAAGATCGGCGCGGACAAGGTGCGCACGATCCTTTTAGAGGACGTCGGTCTGACCGCAGCGCAGGCGGAAGAGATCCTGCGCTTCATCGCCATCAGCGGCAGCAACACGGAGGTACTTGCCAAGCTGGAAAACTGGCGCGGCAGGAATGAAACCTTCGATCTCGGTCTGGAGGAGCTGACCGCCGTGACGAAGCACCTCGGCGCGTTCGGCGTGCCGGAGGAGAACTTCGCGGTCGATCTGACGATCGCGCGCGGTCTGGACTACTACACCGGAACGGTCTACGAAACGACGCTGCTGGACTATCCCGAGATCGGCTCTGTGTGTTCCGGCGGCCGCTACGATAATCTTGCGGAATACTACACCGACCGGCAGCTTCCCGGCGTCGGCATCTCCATCGGTCTGACGCGCCTGTTCTATGTTCTCGGCGAGCAGGGACTGCTCAATCCCGACCTGCCGACCGCGCCCGCCGATTGCCTGCTGCTGCCCATGACGGAGGACTTCTCCGCGGCGGTACAGCTTGCGACGGTCCTGCGCGCCGCCGGCATCCGCACCCAGCTCTACACGGAGCAGAAAAAGTTTAAAGCGAAGATGTCCTATGCGGACAAGCTCGGCATTCCGTACGTCGTCTTCCTCGGCGAAGACGAGATCGCGCGGAACGTCTGCTCGGTCAAGAATCTGCGCACGGGCGATCAGGTCAGCCTGCCGGTCGACAAGGCGATCGAGCTGATCAAATTCGGCATTTCCGCGCTGCAAAGCGGCGGCGTGATTTTAGAAAAGTAACCGATTGGGGGAAAAAGAAATGACACAATCAAGAACACATAACTGCGGCGAGCTTCGTCTGACGGACGCGGGCAAGACCGTCACGCTGGTCGGCTGGATGGAGAACGTCCGCGAGGTCGGCGCAAGCTTGGCGTTCGTCGTTTTGCGCGACTTTTACGGCACCACGCAGCTCGTCATCGAGAGCGAAGAAATGATGAAGACCGTAAAGGGCATCAACAAGGAATCCACGATCTCCATCACGGGCGTCGTCCGCGAGCGCGCAAGCAAAAATCCGAAGCTCGCCACCGGCGAGATCGAGGTCGTTCCGAGCAGCTTGAGCATCCTCGGCCGCTGCCGTTACAACGAGCTGCCCTTTGAGATCAACCGCAGCCGTGACGCAGACGAGGCCGTCCGCCTGAAATACCGCTATCTCGACCTGCGCAATCCCGCGGTCAAGAGCAATATCGTGCTGCGCTGCAACGTGGTCGCCTCGCTGCGCAAGCTGATGACAGAGCGCGGCTTCCTCGAGATCACCACGCCGATCCTGACAGCTTCGTCGCCCGAAGGCGCGCGCGACTATCTCGTGCCTGCCAGAAAGCACCCCGGCAAGTTCTACGCTCTGCCGCAGGCGCCGCAGCAGTTCAAGCAGCTTTTGATGACTTCCGGCTTCGACCGCTATTTCCAGATCGCGCCGTGCTTCCGCGATGAGGACGCGCGCGGCGATCGCACCCCCGGCGAATTCTACCAGCTCGATATGGAGATGGCGTTTGCCGAACAGGACGACGTGCTGGGCGTCCTTGAAAGCGTGCTCGAGCCTGTTTTCCGGGAATACGGCATCTACAAGCGCGTGACGCCGGCGCCCTTCCGCCGCATCAGGTTCAACGACGCGATGGAGCTGTACGGTACCGACAAGCCGGATCTGCGCATCGATCTGGAGATCACCGACGCGACCGCCCTGCTCGCGGACGTCGGCTTCGAGCCGTTCGCGGGCAACGTCGTTAAGGCAATCGTCGTCAGCGATTTTAACGCGACGAGAAAGCAGATCGACAAGCTCGTCGCCGACGTCGAGGTCCAGTCCGGACAGAAGTCCTACTGGTTCCGCGTTGACGAGAACGGTGAGCTCGTCGGCGGCATCGCGAAGTTCATCCAGCCCGTCAAGGAGCAGGTCGTCAAGGAGCTGCAATTGCAGCCCAATAGCTTCGTCGGTGTGACGGCGGGCAAGAAGGCCGTTGCGCAGAAGACGGCGGGCGTTATGCGCGTCAAGCTCGGCAATCTCTGCCCGAACCACATGGATAAGGAGCAGTATCAGTTCTGCTGGATCGTCGATTTCCCGATGTACGAGATCGGCGAGGAGAGCGGCGAGCTCGAATTCTGCCACAACCCGTTCTCCATGCCGAACGGCGGACTTGAGGTCCTTGAGAAAGCGGCAAGGGGCGAGATCGACCCGCTGACCATTACCGCCTTCCAGTATGACCTTGTCATCAACGGCTATGAATCCGCCTCCGGCGCGGTGAGAAACCACGACCCTGAGATCATGGTCAAGGCATTCCAGCTCGTCCGTCTGGGCGAGGAGGACGTCAAGGCGAAGTTCCCTGCCATGTACAATGCCTTCTGCTACGGTGCGCCGCCCCATGCGGGCGCCGCGCCGGGCGTCGACCGTTTGATCATGCTGCTGACCGGCGAGGAGTCCATCCGCGAGGTCATTACCTTCCCGATGAACCAGAAGGCGCAGGACGTGATGATGGGCGCGCCGACGACCGTCGAGCAGAAGCAGCTGGATGAAGTGCATATTCGTATCGTAGAAGAGTGATCTACTCTTTTGATAGCAAATGTCATAACCAGCAGGCAATTTCGAATTGCCTGCTGGTTTTCGCATTTGACGACAGAAGTACAGATTACGATACTGAGAGCAATTTACCGTATTAGATTTGACATTATATTAGTTATGTGATATGTTATTAGTGGAATCAATCGTTGAAATCTTACGATTGTTGATTTGTTTTAATAAAGAAACAGCAAGTGAGGGAGTGTAATGGCAAATAGAGATTTTTCAGATTCTGTAAAACTGTATGCAGTTACCGAGAATCTAAAGAAAAACAATGGAGATATTTGCTGCGCTATTTGCAAGAAGAAGCTAACATCAATTTCTGAATGCCATTTTGACCATATCTTTTCTTATGCAAAAGGCGGAAAATCAACTGCGGAAAACTGTCAGATACTCTGTGTTAGCTGCAACTTAAAAAAAACAGACAAGGAGCTGCAAGACTTTTTGTTAGAAGAAAAAGCAAAGCAGTTCCTTGCGGGCGAACTCGGAACAACCCAGATGCAAACTACTACGACTAAAGAATTGCAAGCAGTTATAGACCAGCCGCATGACAACATGACCAAAGAGATGTTTGATCAGGCTGTGTTAGGATTCATTACTCGAAAAGGAGATATTCATAAAGTAGACTTTTCCAGAGAGTACAATCATCTGCCGTCAATACACTATGTAAAAAAGTACTATGGAGATCTTCGTTCATTAAAGGAAGCTTTTGGTGTGGAGGATCTTTCAGCTAATTGGAATAGAGAAACTATCAGGGTTGCTTTAGAAAAACATATTATGCAGAACGGAGATATACTTCAAAAGGACTTAACAAAGAAAAACAAGCTTCCTTCGCTTCCGTGCATTTTAAGCAATTATCCGGAATATACCGGATTCACTGACTTGAAAAAGAATATGCTTAACTTAGACGTTCGATCGAGCTGGGATAGGGAGAGTGTAATTCAAGCAGGAAAAGAGTATGTTGAAAAGCATGGGAAGATAACGCAAAGCAGCTTGCGTGCGGAGAATCATCTCCCTACTTCACGAATTGTGTATAATTACTTTGGATCGCTTGCTGCCTATCAACGAGCGGTTGGCTCGGCAATCTCACTTAAAAATGACTTTATTTCAGAAGACGACATAGAAGACGCAGTCAATCTCTATTTTGGTGAGAAAGAACGTGTTGTTGATTCGATGAAGGATTTTTTTCAATCATTTCCATACTCGCCATCAACGATACATAAACGATTTGGCTCTTTCACTGCATTTTGCCAAAAACACAACATATCTGTATTGCAAAGCAAAAAAGCAAAGTATACTAAACAAGAAGTGGATGACGCAGTTGCAAATTGGGTAAGAGAGGGAAAAGAAATACCACCAGCAAAAGAAATGAGCAAACTCGGATTGCCCTCAATTGGCGTTATCTTGAAATATTATGAAGACTGGAAAGAACCATTCGTTCTTTATCGAAAGATATATGAAAAACTAAAATAGCGCGTTATAGTGTACACGAGGTACTATTATACTAAAATGCGCTAAGGTTAAGAATAACCCAATAGGTATCACAAACCCGCCTGCGGCTTGCCGCAGGCGGGCTTGTTTTATTCTATCGGGTTTTCCGCAAGGTAGGCGTCTAACATGTCCGCCGCGTCGCGGACGATCTCGGCGCAGGGTCGCTTTTTGTAGTATTCCGCCGTGCGGTTGTCGGGGAGCGGCTTGTGATCCGCCGTCACGCCGGTCAGCAGCTCGCGGCAGAGATAGGAACCGTTGCGCGTCTTGAAACGAGTGGCGAAGTCCTGAATGCGGGCGTAGAGCTCACCCTTGCGCTCTCTCGGCGCAACGCCTCCGTCGCCGTAGAGCAGGCTGATGACCATGAACGCGCCGTTCGCCGCGCCGCAGACTTCGCGCAGTCTGCCGATCCCGCCGCCGAAGCCGGAGGTCAGTTTGGCTGCGGTCGTTTCATCCAGACCCGTTCGGTCGCAGAAGGCGAGCAGGACAGCCTGCGCGCAGTTGTAGCCGCTTGCGAATTTTTCCGCGGCAAGGTCTCCTCTTGTCATGTTTCTTTCTCCTTTGGGAATTCTACACCGTTATATTTCAGCATGTAGCGGATCGGGTAGTAGCCCTGTAAATAGTTCTTTTCATACCACGCGAAGGTGGCGTCGGGCAGATGCATCAGCTCCGGCGCGTCGCAGCGGAAGAGTTCAAAGGTCGTCTGATCTCCGCAGAGCAGGGCGGCGATCAACTCCTTCTGCCCCTCGGCGGCGAGCCGGTCAAAGCAGGCGTCCATCAGGGTCACGCAGATCAGCTCTTCCTGCAGCGCGCGGTCTTGCTTCGTGGCGAACCAGTAGAGAAAATCAGCCTGCGTAAAGGCGATTCGCGCTGTGACGAGGGCGAGCTTTTGTAATTCCTCTTCCGCGCCGCGCTTGAGCACGTCGATCAGATAGTACAGGAGCTTTTCGTCCAGACAGCAGCAGTCAAGGAGAACCTCGTATGCGCTGCGCGGTCCGTCTGGCTCGTCGATCTTCGGCGGCTCGGCGGGATCGGGTTCTTCGGGGGCGGAGTCTTCCTGCGCAGTCAGCGCCTGCAATAGCGCGAGCAAGTCCTCCGGCTTATATGCCGCGTAGACTTCCTCCGGAATCTCCTCGCCGTCCTGTTTCGCACAGCGGCGGACGAATTCCGGAACGCCCATCGCCCGGATCTGCTCCTGCAGCTCTGCGGCTCTGCGCAGCGGGTCGTCCTGTGTCAATTCAATTCCTTCCGGCGGTACTCTGCTGCCGTCGGCAATGCCCTGCATGTCTTTCAAGTAGTGTTCGATCAGCGTCATTTATCTCCACCTCAGGTAGAATTTATCATATTACGCCGAAAAAAGCAACAATCCTTTGACAAGCGCGTATCTTCTTGGTATAATACACTCAATGATTCCACGATGAGGTGAAGGCCCATGAAAATCAAAATTACGGCAGACAGCACCTGCGACCTTTCTCCGGAACAGGTCCGCGACAACGATATTACGATCATTCCGCTGATTGTCAATAAAGGCGACGAGAGCTTTCTGGACGGCGTGACGATCACGCCGGCGGATATTTTTGCGCATGTCGCTGCCGGCGGCAGCCTTTGCAGCACTTCCGCCGTTTCGGTGGGTCTCTACCAGGATAAGTTCGAGGAACTGATCGAGGGCTACGACACCCTTGTGCATATCTCGCTCGGCTCCGGCTTCTCCAGCTGCTATCACAACGCGTGCATCGCCGCGGAGGAGATGGACAACGTCCGCGTGATCGACTCGAGAAACCTTTCCTCCGGCCAGGGACACGTCGTTATGGAAGCATGCAGGCTGGCAAAGACGGCGACGGATCTGGACGAAATGAAAGCCGCGCTGGATGAACTGACGCCCCGCGTAGACGCGAGCTTCCTGCTGGAACGTCTGGACTATATGGTCAAGGGCGGTCGCTGCTCGTTTGTCGCCGCGCTTGGCGCAAATCTTTTGAAGCTGAAGCCTTGCATCGAGGTTGTCGACAACAAGATGATCGTCGGCAAAAAGTACCGTGGCAGCATGGTCAAGTGCATCGAAGCATACGTGCGCGACCGGCTGGCAGAGCCGGATCGCATCGTGCCGGGGCGCATTTTCATCACGCACTCGCCGGTTACGGAGGAAGTGGATCGGATGGCGTATGACACGATCCGAGACTGCATGGAGTTTGAAGAGATCGACGATACGAACGCCGGCTGCACGATCAGCTGCCACTGCGGCGAGGGCTGCCTCGGCATTCTGTACATCCGCAAAGAACCGAAAACACAGTCATAAAAAAGACGCGGGACTTCCGGTGAGAAGTCCCGCGTCTTTTCAGATGTTTACTTGATTTCCAGCCTGCGCGTTTCCGGCTTTGTCGGCTGCTGCTTCGGCAGCTCGAGCTTCAGAACGCCGTCCTCGTAGGAAGCGTGGATGTCGTCGGCCTTGATACCGTTCAGAGAGAACGAGCGGCTGTAGTTGCCGTAGGAGCGCTCGCAGCGCAGGTAGCTGCCATCCTTCTTCTCATAGTTGGAATGCCGCTCCGCGTTGATGACCAGACGGTCGTCGTCAACGTCGATCTTGATGTCTTCCTTCTTGAAGCCCGGCAGATCGGCGGAAAGGATCAGCTTGTCTCCTGCGTCTTCAATATCGGTACGGAAGGAGGCGAGGCTGTCCGGTGCGAACAGGCTGCGTTCAAATTCCTCCAGTTCATGGAAGGGGTTAAAGATTGCAGGCTCATTGTGTCTGCGGTACGGGGTAAGGTTCAACATAAGAATTCCTCCATTCATTTTCGCGCGATGCAGAGATTTGAAACACTCTGTATCGCTCTTTGTTTCTATAAGCATTATCGGTCATTAATATGAACAAATATGCCTCTTTTTATGAACGGACTATGAATTTTTAGCACTCTATACATTAGAGTGCTAAATAACGGTCATAACCACCGGCAGAGCCGGTGGCTTCCGAATCCAATAAAAAATCGGAGCAACTCAGTTGCTCCGATTCACTTCCCACAGATGTTTGTCCTGTATCCTGTAAATATGATCGCACAGCTTCAGAACGCTCGGGCGGTGCGTGGAGATGATGCAGGTCTTATTCGGCAGGGCGGCAATATTTTGCAGCACCTGCTCCTCCGTTTCCAGGTCAAGGGCGGAGGTGACTTCGTCCAGCAGCATGATCGGCGCGTCCGCCAGCACCGCGCGCGCGATGGCAAGACGCTGATTCTGACCGATGGAGAGGGAGCCGCCGCGCTCGGACATTCGGCTGTTGATCCCGTCTGGCAACTCGCGGACGAAATTCTCCGCGCAGGCGACTCGCAGGGCGCCCCAAACGTCCTCGTCGCTTGCCTCCGGACGCACCAGCCGCAGTGTTTCTGCGATCGTCCCGGAGAAGATCACGTTATCCTGCGGCACATAGGCGAACAGATTTCTGGTCGCAGGAGAGACCGGTACGGACGCCAGACCGTTCGACAGGGTCAGACTGCCGCTGTCCGGCCGGAGCAAGCCGAGCAGGATACGGAAGAGGGTGGTCTTGCCGCAGCCGGACGGCCCGACAATTGCGACGATTTCCCGCGGCGCGACCGTAAAGCTGACCGATTCGAGCGTGGCGGCGCGATCGTAATAGGAAAAAGTGATGTCCTGCGCCTGTAAAGACAGGTCGGTATCACGGATCGCGTCTACCGCGCTGACGTCTGCTTCCGGTTCACGGGGCAAATCGAAGATAGACATGATACGCTGTGCGCTGACAGTGCAGTCGATCGCGGTCGGCACCAGCTTGAACAGAGCGGACAGCGCACTGGAAAGATAGCCAGCCAACTGAATAAACAGCACCATCGTGCCGAATTTGTCAATGGCCCCTCCCCAAAGACGGAACGCGCCCCAGCCGATGCAGAGATAACTTGCGATTCTGCCGATGGTAGAAAGCAGGGCGGAATTGATCACGGATACGCGGTTGTGATCCATCGCGGTGTCGTAGTAGATCTGCTGCACCTGATCCAGTTTGGAACGGAAGGAATCCACCAGATTGAAGGCTTTGATCGACTGCGAATTCTGGAATGCTTCCTCATTGAAGGACATCATCTCACTGCTGACCATGCGCATCTCACGGCTGAGTTTCCGCATTTTCTTTACAAACGGCTTGGCGATCAGCAGAGAAATCGGAGCGGAAAGCAGAGCGAACAGCGCCATTGTCGGATCGTAGATCATAATAACGATCAGGGAAGCGATAAACTGCGCCGTCTTTACGATGAGCGTCGGTACCCAGCCGAGCACGCTGCCGGCGATGGTGTCGACATCTGTGTTGATACGGTTGAGCAGATCGCCGGAATGGTACTGCTGGAGCGCCTGCCAATCGGTGTTCATGAAAACGCCGAAGACCTCTGCGCGCAGCTCGTTAGAGACGCGCAGATTGATCTTTGCGCTGTAGCGGCTGGAAATCGCGCCGAAGACGATGCTGAACAAGGAGAACAGAACCACGAGAATGCCGTTGTGCAGCACGTACCAGCCCTTTTTCGCGATAATATAATCGACCAGATTCTTAGACAGAATGGCGGACACCATGCTCAGCACGGTGGTCACAAGACCAATCAGAATGAAAATCAGAACCGACTTCTTATACGCCCGTGTATGATGATAGATCCAACGGGTCTCGCGCCAGACGTCATGCAGAAGACCGCGATTCAGTTTTCGCAGATAGCGCATAGAGTCGACTCCTTTCTCTCGTCTTTTTATTCGATCTCGTCTGTATCGTGATCTATTCCGGTGACCTCATTGATCTGCTGCGTCAGATCTTCTGCCGTATCAGCGGCTTCGTCATAGCGGCTATAGCGCTTTCTGCCGTAGCCGTAGGAATTGGTGGAATACTTGTAGCCGTAGCTGTAGCCGTAGCCGGCTCTGTACTTCGAGCCGTAGCCGTATCGGGTGGTACCTGCCTGCGTCTGGTTCAGAACGCAGCCGATGAGGTTGATATCGTTCGTGGAGAGCGTCTGGATCGAGGTCGTGATCTGCTGCGTGCTTGCCATATCCTGACGGACGACATAAAGCGTTGCATCGGCATATTTTGCGAGCGTCGCCGCGTCGGACATGATGCCTGCGGGCGGGGAGTCGATGATGATATAATCCATTCGCTCGCGAAGCAGATCAAGCACCTGCTTCATACGCGGCGTGTCGATCAGCGGCTGCGGCTGATCGACGGTATTGTCGCCGGAGAGCAGCAGCAGGGTGGAATTCGGAACCGTCAGCAGCCGGAAGTTATCGCTCGTGCCGGAGAGGAGATCGGGCAGGCCGTCCGAAGGATCGTTGACACCGATGGTCTCTTTCAGCGACTGCTTGCGCAGGTCGCCGTCGATCAAAATGACTTTCTTTCCTTCCTGCGCAAGCGACAGCGCCAGGTTGGTCGCGACCGTTGTTTTTCCTTCGTTCGGAAGGGTGCTGGTGATCAGCAGGATCTGCTGGTTTTTATCCCAAAGGATCTTCTGAACCTTGATACGAAGATTTCGGATGGATTCGTTGAAAACCGAGGTGACGCGCGGGTTCGTGATCGTCAGGGTCAGATTTGATAGGTTGGAATGCTTCTTCATCTTGACGCTCGGAACGTACGCAAGACACTTCATGCTGACGAGCTTCCGCAGATCCTCCGCGGAGTGGACAGTCTTTCTTGTCAGCGACAGCAGGAAGATCGCGATGACGCCTACGATAAAGACGAGGATTGCAGTCTTGATGCCGGAGGATAATGCGGTGTTGGGGCTGTCCGGGTTGACGGGAGGGGAGAGCGGCTTGCTGATGATATAGATCTGCGTATCGCCAAGCACGTTGCTCGCCGCCTGCGGATAGACCGTGATCGCTGCGTTCATCAGATCGAAGGCGTCCTGCGCTTTTGAGGAGGTCGCCGTCATGGTAAACAAACCGGTGTCTGCGGTAGCAACCGCGGTAATGCTGCCGTTCACCGGACGTCCCAACTCCAGCTGCAGAAGCATTCTCGTGTTTTCACTGCGTATGATATAGGGGAAGGTCTGCGAGAGCATTTCCGCCGCATTGGCGTCCAGCCACGCGCTGTGGCTGATGATATCCGTGGTCGTTGCGTAACTGGCGTGGACGACGAACTCGACGGAAGAGGAATACGTTGGGGAATAGTTGCGGTTGGTACGGTAGAACATGAAGACGCCTGCGCCGACCGCAAGCGCGATGGCAAACCAGATCAGTCGCTTTGCCGCGCCGTAAAAGTTATGCAGGATAACGGCAAAGTTGAATTCCAGAATGCCGTTGGCAGATTTATTCTCATTCATCGCTGCTGTCCTCCTCACTCTTCTTTTTGGACTTGCCGGAGGACTGCTTGCTCTTGCTGCGGCCGTAGCCATAGCCGTAGTTATGCCCGTAGCCGTAACCATAACCGTAACCGTAGCCGTAGCCATAGCCGTAACCGTAGCGGCTGGAGCCGGAAGGCAACACGATCGCGCGGAACGAATGCACGTTATTCAGAACAAAACCGAGGAATTCGGAATGCGACTCGTTGAGCGTGTCGATCGCGTCGTTGACAGCGATCGCGGGAACAAGATCCTGGCGCACGACCAGAACGGTGGCGTCAGCAGCTTCCGCCATGACGTCTGCGTCAGCGAAGAAGCCGAGCGGCGGCGTGTCGATGATGATATAGCTGAAACTCTTGCGCAGCGCGGCGAAGATCGGACGGAAAGAGTCCGCAGAGAACGACTCCATCTTGCGGCGGCGCACACTGGCGGAAAACAGCGTATGCAGGTGGGAGGTCTCCGAATGCTCCACTGCCGCCAGCAGAGACTGCTCGGTGAATCCTTCGGTGAGGAAATGACCGAAGTCCTTGCCGCGCTCGATCTGCTGCTCAAAAATCAGAGCCTGCGCCGGCTTACGCATGTCGCCGTCTACGAGAAGGACGCGACGATGCTTCTGCGCAAGAGATAAAGCGAGGTTTGCCGCGACGGTGGACTTGCCTTCGTTTTCGCTGCAGCTTGTGATGACGAAGACTTGCCGGTGATTCTTCTCGTGCGCTCGCTCCAGCATGACGCGGAGCTGATGGATCGTTTCCGAGTAATAGAAGCTGCACAGCGGGTCGGAGATCAGCAGGGAAGTCTTTTTACGGTGCAGCTTGTCGCGCAGCGTGCGCCTTTTCTTTTCATGATAGATCGTTGCCAGCAGCTTGCCGTCAATCTGCTGCTTCGCGCCGACGGAGGTCTGCACCGTATCCGCCTGCATAGCGGTCATAACGAGCAGAACGATCATCGCCGCCGCGCCGAGCGGCGCGGAAAGCTGCAGCAGCAAATTACGCGTGGAACCGCTCGACGATTCCGCGGCGATCGTCGGACCGTTGATGTTGTCCAGCACCACTGCGGAGAAGACCGGCTTGGAATACTCCGAGTGGCACTCCATGATCGCCAACGCGCTCTTGTATGCCGCTTCCGGGGTGTCGGCGGTAACTTCCATGTTCAGAATGTTGGTATTTTCCGGCGCTCTGACGTTGACCGAGGCAGGGAAGCTGGAAACGCCCATACGTTGAGCGGCAGCCCGCTGTACCATATCGCTCGAAAGCAGCTCGCCGAATTGTTCGGCGACCGTGGAAGAAGCGGCGAGGTTGCCGATCTGCGTGCTTTTAGAGCGGGAGGTGACCGAGAAGGTGACGACGCTGGTGTATTTGGGCGTCAGTGCAACACGCTGGATCAGATATATGCCCATTACGAAGATCAGCGCAGAGAGAATGACCATCCAAAAGTACTTGATGACGTAGCGGATGATGCAGTAGAGGTCGAAATTTGCCCAGGATACTCGCTTTTTCTCTTCCATTTCCATGTCCACCTCCTTATTCCACTACCACAGTCAGGAGCACCGTGTAGGTGAGCCCCCTGTCGTTTGTGTAGGAGTATGATACGTTGGAACAGCCGTGCTTGGAGGTGTCCAGCTGGCTGGTATCAATATCGATATCCTCCAGATTCAGCAGCGTGCCGCTGGAGCTTTCACGCGCGCTGACGATATAGCTGCGCAGCCGCTCTTCTGACAACGTTTCATCCTTGGTTGCATAAATCAGATATTCGGACAGACGGATCACGGGATGCCGCGCGGTGAAGCTCTGGATAATGACGGGGATCGTGACCACGGCGGTATCGCCGCTGCTGTTCGTCACCTGAACGGTAATGGGGTAAATGCCCTGATCCATGGTGGAAACCGAGGTCGAGGACAGACGGATACGCTGGGTGATATCGCCGTCGATCAAATCCGACGCGCTCAGACGGCCTTCCAGCGTGACCTTGCTGCTGACGTTGAAGCTCAGAGGCTGCGAGAGCGAGAAGCGCGGCTTGCGGTAGTCGGTATAGGTAATGCCTCTGCTGAACGTGCAGTAGTTGGATGAGGAGTCAAATACAGCGTAGTAGATCAGCGCGCTGTTTGAGCCGTACAGCTGAGAGACTCTGCGGACGATGATGCGATCGGTAATATCGCCGTCAACGTTATCCGTGGCGGTCAGACCGCTGCAAAGCTCTTCCTCCGAGGCGTGGACGCTCACATGGATAGGCTCGCCGTCGCAGACGATAACCGGCGCCTCGCGATCCACCATGGTGCGGTCATACAGGAAGAAGGCGGAAAACGCGACGGATATCACCAAGAACAGAGTGATAACAATAATTTGAATATTTCTCATAGCAATTCCTCGTATTAGAAATCCGGGGCAGGAATATGCCTGTCGCGAATGATTCGATTGGGATTGGTTTCAAGCAGCAGCTCGATGTACTCCTCCGAGCAGAAGCGCTCCAAAACCGGAATGACGGACCGAAGTCCGGTGGTGCGGTAACGTTCGTCGTGCGCGTCGCTGGCGATGACGTGGGCGATGCCGGAGGCGAGCAGATGCGTTCCGGCGTGGAACGCCCGTTCGCCGAGCAGACCGAGAAGGCTGCCTTTGTTGAGCTGGATGATATAGCCCTTGGCGAACCAGCCGACGGCAAGCTCGGGGTCGTGCTGAACGCAGTCATAACGCTCCGGGTGCGCGATGACCGGGATCATGCCGCGTCGCGCGATCATGTCCAATGCGGCGGTCATGCGTTCGCCGGAGTCGTTGAAATTGAACTCTGTCAGAAGATAGCGCGAATGGTTGAGCGTGACGATGCGGCGACTGTCCAGGAGCTTTCGCAGATTGGAGCGGCTGGCGAACAGCTCGCAGCCGGGCAGCACGCGCAGGGGAATATCATGCTGCCGGAGCAGCGCGCGGAACATGGAGAAGCAAACGTCGTAGTCTCTGCCGCGGTAGTTGGGTATGTCATCGCTGATATTGCAGTGCGGTGTGCAGACGATCGTATCCACGCCGCTGCGCAGGGCATGCTCCGCCATCTCGCAGGCGACGTGGGCGCTGTCCGCGCCGTCGTCGATCCAGGGGATGATATGGCAGTGCAAATCAATCATAACTACCTCCGCTGCACGACTTGCAGACCTCTCCATAATATACCTTATAAAATATAACACATTCAAACTCTTTTTTCAACCGGAAAAAGATACATTTTTTATCCCGGAAGCATGCCCGGAATCACGCCTTAGTCATGGAAAAAAAGCCTTGCAACAGACCGCTAAATGTGATAGTATGAATACGATATTGTGCGAAGGGAGGACATACCTTGAAAGCCTGTAAACGTACTTTGTCCTTGCTGCTGTGCCTGACAGTTCTGCTGGGCGCACTTTTATTGCCTGCCGGCGCGGTGAACGTGGCGTTGAACGAGCTGCCGATCATTCCGCCGCATTCCCACACCTACGTTTATACCGACAACGGAAATGGCACGCATACCGTCACCTGCACCGGATGCGACTACAGCGTGACGGAGAGCCATACCTATACGAACGGCACTTGCCTCTGCGGAAAGACCGAGCAGACCGCGCAGCTCAAGATCCGCTCCGCGTCCCTGCACATTCGTGAGAACGTCAATCTGGTCTATGCCGCCTCCGTCCCCGAGGGCTACACGAACCCGTATATGGTCTTTACCTTCCTCGGCACGACGTATACCGTCAGATCATACACCGTCGACGAGCAGGGCAATTACTGCTACGAGATGTCGAAGACGCTCCCGCAGTATATGGGAGAAAACGTCAGCGCCGTGCTGCACGCGACGAAGAACGGTGCGGACTGTACGGACACGCTGGCGGTATACAGCGTGCGGCAGTATTGCGCCAATCAGCTTGCGAATAATCCGAGCGCAGAGCTGAAAACGCTGCTGTCCGATCTTCTGACCTACGGCGAGGCGGCGCAGCAGTACGTCGGCTACAAGACGAACGCGCTTGTGACAAACGGTCTGACCCTCACGCCGAGCGCCTTCCCGGGGCTTTCCGGCAAGGAGGTTGTCTTCAACGGAACGGCAGCCGCCGGAACGGATTGGAAGTCTGCGACGCTGGTGCTGCGCAGCACGCTTGCGGTGCGTTTCTATTTCAGGGCGGAAAATGTGAGCGGCCTGACGGTGCGCTGCACGATGAACGGAAGCACTTTGACCTTTACCGACGAGGACTTCTGTCAGGAAACCGGCGGCGAGAGCGACGTCTACTATGTCGAATTGGAGGGCATTGAGGCGACGGACTTCGACAAGCCCGTGACGGCGGCGTTCTATCGCAGCAACGCGCAGCTCGGACGAACCGCGTCCTATACCGTCAACACCTATATCTGCAGCATGCAGAACTGCGCGGACGCAAATCTGCGCGCACTGGTGCGCGCGCTGTACAACTACGGCGCGTCGGCAAGCGCGTATGTAAAGTAAAGCTTCTTCTGTTTGCTGGTATCAAAAGCTGAGGTCGGGCAATGCGCCTGACCTCAGCTTTCTGCATACAGCCAGGCGCGGCAGCGGGGAGCGCCGGCGCTTCGACATTGTATTTTTTAACAAATTTTCAAGCGAAATTGAGCATTTTTTACATATAGAAAACGAAAATTTTTCCTTGCATATTGACAGAAATTATGATACGATATGTTACGATAGTATAGGTAGAAATAGGAGTATGCACATCCCCCAAACGCGACGAAAAACGTGAGGATATTTGCAGCAAAATCTCGAAACGTACTCCGATCACCGCATACAACGGCGACGATCTCCGCCGCGGGCAAAGTCCAGAGATCAAAGGGTCTATGGAAACAATTCGGAAAAATAACCCAAAACTGAAGAAGGCCGCACAGGCGCTCCGACGGAATATGACGAAGGAAGAGCGGCACCTGTGGTACGACGCCCTGCGTGGGTATTTGCCGCGATTTACGAGGCAGCACCCTTTGGACAACTATATCGTCGACTTCTACTGCGCTGCTGCACATTTGGTTATAGAGCTTGATGGCGGACAGCACTACGATGTGGAGTATGCCTCGAAGGACGCTGAACGTACAAAGCGGCTTGGCTTGTTGGGGATTGCAGTGATCCGCTTCCCGAATAATGCAGTAAACCGGAATTTTCAAGACGTCTGTGATGCCATTGACCGCTGTGTCAAGGCAAGACTTGCAGGAGAGCCGCTCCCGGATGTCGCGGTGGAAACGATCACCTGAACGCAAGACTTCAATACAACGAAACGCACAAAGCCCCCTTTTGTAAAAAGGGGGGCAGGGGGGGTTTATCCTTGCCAGCCGTCCGCAGGACAGTTCAATTCTTCCTTTCAAATTTGCACGATCTACCATTAGAACGGACAGATTGCAAGGTTGAAAGGAAAGATTGAAATGATCGCCCTTACGGGCGACGGATAAAGGATAAATCACCCGGCTCCTGCGGAGCCACCCTCTTTTCACAAAAGAGGGCGTAACGGTTAACAACGGCGGGGACCTGCCGATTAAAATGGGTCCACATTCAATTCGTTAAATAAATTTCGTGAACATAGAAGGAGGAAATGTTTATGAGACTTACAAAACGGCTTATGGCAATGCTGTTGATGGTCTGCATGGTGCTTTCCATGCTCCCTGCGATTGCATTGACCGCAAGCGCAGCAAACATTACCAGCGGTTTTATGACTGCTCCGGCAGGTACATATTCCAAGGTAACGGATTTCAGCACGCTGAATACGACCGACACATATATAATTGTGTTTGGCACCAGTGCTGCGATGAGCACGACGCAGAACAGCAACAACCGAAGCTCTGTTTCTGTTACCGTCAGCAACAATAGTGTTACACTGGCGGCAAGCAATACAGTGCAGGCCATAAAGCTTGTTTCCAGTGGCGATTCCAGCTTTCCGTGGAAACTGAACACTGTTTCTTCCGGCGTTGGTTATCTGTATGCGCCAAGCTACAACTCCGGCACCGGTAACTACCTGCGCACCTCTGATACTGCGTCGCAGGCAGGCTCAAACTGGTCTATTTCTGCCAGCGACATTCATTCTACCGGTAGCGGTACCAGAAGATTCATGAAATTGAATGGCAGTTTAGTTAGCTGTTATGCCACAGGAAGCAACTATCCGACAGCTGATCTCTATAAGCTGAACACCAGCGCGGCTTCGCACACTGTTACCGCTTCTGTTTCTCCCTCCAGTGCAGGCTCGGTAGCGCTCGGTGCAACTTCTGTTGCTGAGAATGGTACTACAACTGCGACTGCGACAGCCAACACGGGCTATACGTTCTCGAGCTGGTCGATCTCCGGCACCGGCGCGTCTTTGAGCAGTACGACTGCCAACCCCACCACCATTACGATGGGTACGGCAAACGTCACCGTGACGGCAAACTTCACGGCGAAGACGCAGGCGACGCTGACGTATTCCGAGAATGGGTCGACGCACAACCACAGCGGCACGCACTACGTCGGCGATTCGATTACGCTGGCTGACCCCAATTCTTCGACTTCCAACGGCAAGACCTTCGTCGGCTGGCTGCCGAGCACCTATGCGCTCAGCGACACTGCGCCTACCGGTCTGCTCGCTGCAGGGGATAGCTATACCCTGTCGGCAACCACCAATACTCTCTACGCAGTCTATGCGACTGTAGAGGGCAGCGGCAACGCAAGCACGACAACGGACGAACTGACTGTAGACAGCCTCGGTGTCACCGCCACGGCTTATGCAAGCGGCACGTTCAGCAATAAGTCGGTATCTTCCGACGCGAAGTATGCCGGTCAGGTCATTAAGGGCGGCAGCAGCCCTGCCTATATCCAGTTCCGTGGCACCAGCCCCGGCGGCATTGTGACCACCATGTCCGGCGGCACCGCAAAGTCGATCACCGTCACGTGGGCCGGCAGCAATACCAACGGCAGAATCCTGAACATCTACGGCAGCAACACTGCGTATACCGACGGCGCCAGCATCTATTCCGGCACGCCGGTCGGCACCATTACGTTTGCGACAGGCGACACGACCGGAACCTATACCTTTACGGACGATTATGAGTATATTGGTATTCGCCCGAGCACCGGCACGGCGTATTGCTCGGAGATCGACATCGTTTGGCAGAGCGGCACACCGTCTACCTACTCCGGCTACACTACCGCACCGCAGGCGCAGGCGAACCCGACCTATACGGTTTCCGTGACGAGCGGCATTACTGGCGGCTCAGTCAGTGCATCTCCCGCGACGGCTGAGGAAGGCGATACGATCACCGTCACCGCTACGCCGAACACCGGCTATGAGCTGACGGCGCTGACCTATACCCCGGCTGGCGGCAGCGCGACCAATATCAGCACCTCCACGAAGACCTTCACGATGCCTGCTGCAAACGTGACCGTCAACGCGACCTTCTCCGAGATCAACTACACGATCACGACGAGCGCTGGCGCGAACGGCTCCATCACGGCGGCTGCGACGGCGAACTATCAGGATACGGTCAACTTCACCGTGTCCCCGGACAGCGGCTATCAGATCGCCAGCCTGACCGTCACGCAGACGAGCGGCGGCGCTGCTGTGAGCTATACCGACAACGGCAACGGCAGCTATACGATCTCCTCCTTCCCGGCGGCGAACGTCACCATCGCGGCGACCTTCTCCGCGCTCCCGACCTATAGCTATACTATTTATAGTAACAGCGTCGTGGTGGACAGCGGCACGGCGGCTTCCGTGACCGCTCCGACTGCTCCGGCGTCCATCCAGTACACCGATCCGGACACGCTGACCACCAGCACCTTTACCTTCGCCGGCTGGGCAGTGCAGGACAGCACCATCACCACCCCGGGCGCGTACTCCGGCAACACGCTCTATCAGGAAGGCGAGACCATCCCCCTGAGCGCGAACAACACGGTTATCCGCGCGATCTTTGGCAACGGCGCTGGCTTTAAGCTGTCCTATACCTATCAAGGGACGGAATACTTTGCAGGTGCAAAGGGCAGCGGCAGCTATCTGGATGCCTCTACGGATTCTGCTGACGCCGTTCTCTTTGGAATGGACCAGTACAACAGTACGGAGTACTATTATTTGTACTATACCGTGAACGGCGATAAGTACTATCTGACCGGCTCAACTTCTACGACGCTGACGATTTCCAGCGCGAACAGCGTCCCCACCAGCGGCTATTTCCTGTGGAAAGAAACGGAAAGTAGCGGAAGCTATACCTACACCAGCTATAACACTTCTTATTCTGCCGGTAGACCTCTTGGCTTCAACAACAGCACAAAGGATCGCTTCGCGTCCTATAACGCTGACAATACGCTGACAAAGGCGTCTGCGGGCGGTTACCTCACCGAGGCCGGCGCGAACTACTACGCCGTGACCTACGTTGAGAACGCGGGCAGTGACACCGTTACCAACATGCCTTCCGGCACTGCGGTGCAGCAGGGTCAGTCCTACACGATCCCCAACACCACCCCCGTGCGTGCACACTATGCGTTCACGGGCTGGAACGACGGCACCGCTGTTCGCCAGCCGGGCTATACCTATAGTAATGTCACCGCAGCCATCACGCTGACGGCGCAGTGGCAGGCTGTTTCTCCGACCACCGTTACCTTCTACAGCGAGGACGGCAACACCGTCCTGAAGAGCGCGACGGACTACTACCCCGGCGAGACCCCGACGGCTCCTGCAGATCCCACCAAGGCAAACTCCGGTCTGCACTATTATGAGTTCGCCGGCTGGGCGCGCTCGGCAGGCGGCACGGTCGAAAGCCCGATCACCGCGATCACCAGCGGCGAGAGCAGCCGCAGCTATTACGCTGTGTTCACCGAGCATACCGCGACCTTCACCCTGAGCTTCACCGGCCGCACGAAGGTCTCCACCGAGGGCAGCTTCGTGAGCACCGTCCTGACGCCGGCTCTCACCAGCAGCCCGTCCGGATTTGAAGCGGCAGTTACCGGTCTGACGATCAACAGCGGCAGCAACGACAGCATCGCTACCGTTTCCACCACCGGCAACGTCCTGACCGTCACAGGCGTGAGCGCAGGCAGCCTGACGCTGAACGTCACCGCTGCTTACGCGGGCGGCACCGCCACCGGCACCGTCACCGTAACTGTTATCGCAGGCTCCGGCGGCGCGTCCGGCGGCTATACGCTGATCACCAAGGACAACACCTTCAGCGATTCCAGCGAAGTGGACAACTACGACTGGACCGGCGAATATATCGTCGCCGCCCGTAGAAACGGCACAGCCGCGAACATCAATAAGCTGGAGATCATGACCTTCTCCTGGACGGACGCGACTACCGTGAGCATCATTGACGGTGCGGCAAACCACACCGAGTTTGATCTCACCTCCGTTACGCCCGATGATTTCGGCGTTGCCTCCCAGACCTCCGGCAGCGTCACTATGACCGCGCTCCACACCGGCGAGGGCGACTACGTCGAGGGCGCCACGACGACAGCGGACGGCATGGTCTATGACCGCATCACCGGCTTCACAGACGGCTCTGACAACGACATCACAGACCAGTACGTGCTTGTCTTCGACCGCGTTGATGAGATCAATAACTACTACACCATCCGCATCAAGGGCACAAACTACTATTTTACCAACAGCTCCACCGGCAGTTCCGGCAATAACGCAGTGGGCGGCGAGGCTTCTCCGACCTCCATCGGCTCCGACCTGATGTGGCACCTGAGCTGGGCAAGCAATGTTGACGCAATCAACGGTCTGAGCTCGGTGACGCCCGACATGATCCTGATTGAGAGCGTGACTGCTCTGAACAGCAACGTCTCCCGCGCGCTCCTCTTCAATCAGGGCAGCCCGATGTTCCGCGTCTACGGCGGCGGTGCGTATAGCAACCAGCTCAACAACGCGGGCAGCGGCTACAACGTCTTCCTCTACGGCAAGACCAACCCCTTTGAGGCGGAGATCATCTATAACGACGTCGAGCGCAACACGACCACCTCCAAGATCGAGGTACCGTACACCTACAAGCAGGAAACCGGCTCTGACACGATCACGCTGGAGGGCATGCTTGATCCGGAATCTTATCCCGGCTGGACGATCCTTGACAATGGCGTACCTGCTTGGTCGCTTATCGGCGCATACGATAGTCTGGACAATCCGATCTCGACCTCTACCTCCATTGAGGCAATTTCCGGCACCCAGAACGCAACCTTCCACGTCGCTGACTGGACGGCTGCCAACCGCGGCTACTACTACGTCGTTAAGATCAACTACCGCGTGCAGGATCCGGACGGCGTCATCCACGATGTTCCGCAGCAGGCGATGATCGTCGTGAGGGACGGCAACAAAACCTTCCAGACGGTCATCAACGAGGCTTCCTCGCTGGATCACACCGGCTCCTGGACCGTGCCTTCCCGTGTCGGCACCTCCGGCGTCGACCTGAACGCCTTCGTCCGCGACAATTTCGGCACGGACTACTCGCAGCGCTCCGCGCCAGAGGGCTACACGGTCATCCAGCCGGCGAGCTGGACCTATACCTCCCAGAGAGGCTATAGCTTCTACGCCATCGACGCGAACGGCGTCGTGACGTGGAATCCGAACAGCGTCCTCAAGGACGACGTCCTCGTTATCACGGCGACCGCAGGTCTGACCTACACTGATCCGAATACCGAAGAGGTCACCACCGCGACTGTCGTTGCCGGTACCTTCACGCTGTACGTCAACAAGCTGGCGTATACCGGCGACGTCGTGGCGTCGCCCGACGACACTGTGACCGAGATCCCCTTTGCAAGCACAGCTTTCGCAGTGACTCTGGGAAACTTCAAGAACAACAACGATCAGGCGCCCGGCAGCGAGACCTACTCGATCAACAGCGCGTCTGAGTGGAACTGGTCTGCTTCGACCCTGAACGGCACTGTCGTTCCCGTTACCAAGACCGCGACCGGCGCAACGCTGGACGTGACCGGTCTTGCAACCGGCACGCAGGTCATCGTCCGCGCAACGAACGTCATCGCTACCTCCAACACCACGACCGGCGTTCATACGGTCGTTACCGTCCGCGGCAAGACCTTTACCATCGGTGAAGACAACCGCATGGCGGCAGTCGATGACAGCTTCGTGCTCGACTTCGACCGCAACGCAGTGCTTAATGTCATGGCGAACGACCGCAACGCGACCGGCGCGACGATCAGCGCGATCGGCGGCACGAACGCCTCTATGGCGGCGATCGGTACCGGCGCGAACGCAGGCAAGATCACCTTCACCGTTCCCGGCGGCCAGCTCACCACCGCGTCTTACACCTTCACCTACACATTGACCAAGTCCGGCGAGACGGATTCCACCGCGACCGTCACCGTCAAGCCCGCCTCCGCCATCTATTATGAAGATACCAATACCGATTTCTTCACCTACACCGACGGCACGAAGGGCAAGTGGAGCGTCGTCGGCACCGATAACGCCTGGACGCAGTCCGCGATCGACACCAACGACGAATCTGCGGTCGGTTATGACGAAGGCGCCAACAGCCTGACCTGGTCTGCAGGCGTCACGCATAAGGCGAACGTCGGCAAGGATACCAGCTACGGTACCTCCGGCGCGAGCGAGACCTGGCCGAATATGCAGTTCAGCTTCGTCGGCAACGCCTTCACGCTGAGCATGATGCGCAACAACTACACCGGCTTGATCGCTGTCTACGTCGATGGCACAAAGGTCTCGAACGTTGCGACTTCCTACGGCGCGATCGGCAGCGGCGCATACGATTCGGAGCGGGATTACGGCGGATTTATCTATGACTCCTCCGACAGCAACTACGGCATGCCGACCTTCTATTGGAAGGACAGCAGCGGCGTCGCGCGCAGCCACACCGTTAAGGTGCAGGTGCTCTACTCCGCTTCTTATGATCACAAGGAGCCCAAGGCGGGCAACTACGACGTCTACATCGACGGCGTGACGATCTACAATCCGATCACCGGCTCCACGGTATATAACTACATCAGCTTCCGCGATACGGTTCTGGCAAGCGGCTCTCTCGGCATACCGTCGGTGCAGGCGCACGACTATGCGGCAACCTTGAGTCCCGCCAGCATCTCGGTCGCTACCGGTCATACCGGCGCCCTGCAGTTGAGCCTGACTGACGCGAACGTGACCGTCTATTCCGGTTATACGGTAGCTTATACCTCCAGCGACACAAGCATCGCAACCGTTACGAGCGAAGGCTCTCTGAACACCACGACCGGCGTCAACACCGCCACCGTGACCGGCGTCAGCGCAGGTCAGGTGACGATCACCGCGACCATCACCACCCCGGGCGGCACCACGCTCACCCGTACCGCGACGGTCAACGTGAGCGACACGGCCTATACCGTGACCTACAAGCTGCCGAACGGCGACCAGGAGGTTACCTACGCCACCGAGCAGATCACGCTCGGTTCCGGTGTGACGCATCTGACGGCGGCTGAGCTTGCTGAGTACAACGCGCATCCTTACGTCTTCCGTGGCTGGGTTCCTGCAACCGTGGCGGATACCGCCACGCAGCCCGCCACCTTGCGTGACGACGGCGCTTCGGTGACCCTGTCTGGCGACGCGACCTACTACGCGGTCTACACCTACGGCACGACCGACAGCGACTTCCTGCTCAAGACCGATCTGGACAACGCGCTGGTCGACGGCGAGACGATCCTGATCTACGAGACCGAGGGTGCGGCAAACGCCGATAAATACGTCCTTTCCAACGAGGATTACGGCGACACCGGCTGGCAGCTCAACTACCGTTCCGGCGTCGAGGCGATCCCGGTCAACGGCATCATCACCAAGACCAACACCTCTCTGTATTGGGATGTCGTGGCAACCACCGGCGGCTTCTATCTGAAGGATCAGAGCGGCAAGTACCTGAGCGCTGCCGATACGGACGGTCATCTCGTCATGGTTACAACGCCGGATAGCAAGGCGGTCTGGAACACGACGACCACCGGCGTGACCGGCGCGAACAGCGTCTTCATCTATAATAATGAAAGCAGCCCGAAGTATATCCAGCACTACAGCGGCTATCCCGAGTTCTGCGCGTATATCTATGATGCGGCTTACGCGAACAAGAACGAGATGCAGATATTTGTGCAGCAGGAGAACAACCTGATCTACACCACCGATCTGCAGAGCACAACAGTCCGTTATACCGTCAACTACTACGTGGACGGCACGGCGATCGACTCCGAGCAGGTTGTTGAAGGCGCCAATCCGAGCTTCCCGAACGTGACCGGCGCATACACCGAGCTTGCCGGCTATTCGCACGATTATACCTTCCTCGGCTGGATCCCGGCGGCAATCGCGGAGGATACCACCACGCAGCCCGCGACGATCTACAACTCCGGCGATACCTACGCAGTCAACGATGTAACTGCCTTCTACGCAGTCTTCACCTACACCGGCGCGGGCAGCGCGGCAGCGGGCTACAGCCTGAGTGATTCTGCACCCGAGGCGGGCGACACCTTCATCATCGCCGCGAACGTGGACGGCACCTACTACGCGCTGAACCACAGCCGCGGCACGACGGCGCTGTCCCTCACTGACGGCGCTGTGGCGGATACAACCAACGTTCTGTGGAAGCTGACAGCGAAGACGAACGGCGACTACGTCCAGACCGACGAAGAAACCGGCACGGACGCATTCAAGCTGAACAGCAGCTCCACAAACTACAACGGTATTTCCGACGTAACCACTTCCAGCAATACCGGCGCTATGAGCTTTGCCGCGAACGGCGACGGCTTCGATATGTACGGCACGTACAACACCGGACGTCACCTCGGCTTGAGCGCAAGCGGCTCCTCGGTTCAAAGCTCCGCACAGACGCTGTACATCTTCAAGTACAGCTCCACCGGCGGCAGCGCGACCTACTATGCCACGACGCTCGGCGAGGCAGCGCCCATCACGCACAGCTACGAAGCGAGTATCACCCCGACGAGCCTCGCGCTCCATGTGGGCGAGACCGGTTCTGTCAGTGCGACGCTGACCGATAACGGCGCAACCGTTTCCGGCGCGACCCCGACCTATACGACGAGCATGTCTTCCGTCGCAACGGTCGCCGCAGACGGCACCGTGACCGCGGTTGCCAACGGCAACGCCACCATCACCGCGACCTATACGGTTGACGGCACGGACTACACCGCGACCTGCTCCGTCGCCGTCACCACGCTGGCGACCTATAACGTCACCTACATGGTCAACGGCAGCCAGTACGGCGAGACCGAATCCGTCGTGCAGGGCAACAGCCCGTCCTTCACCGCCCCGAGCTACGACGTGAGCAGCTACACCGCCCACAACTACGAGTTCCTTGGCTGGAAGGAAGGCAGCGCGCTGAGCGCCGATACCACCGAGACCCAGACCCTCTATGTCGCCGGCAATACCCGCGTCATCAGCGGCAACACCACCTATTACGCGGTCTACCGCTACACCGAGGGCGGCGGCGCATTGACCGAGGCAATCGATCTCGGCAGCGGCGCAAGCGGTCAGTACGTGATCGCAGCGAACGTCGGCGGTACGTACTACGCGATGTCGAACACCTTCGCCGCGAAGATCAGCGGCACGTCGATCACGAATCCAGGCAGTTCGATCAGCAGCAGTGACGCAACGAACTATGTTGTGACGATCACCAATACCAGCGACGGCTTTACGATCAGCAACGGTACAAACCTCCTCGGCTATCCCAGCAGCGGTACCGACTTTACCACGGACACGCATCCGTATTGGTCCATTACCACCGGCACCCATGGCAGCTATCGTGTTGCGAACACGGACACAACGAGCAGAGCCATTACCTACAGAGCCGGCTCGACTAATAAGTTTGCGCCGTATGCAACGAGCAACATTAATGGCACCGAGTACTACGACGTGGAGATCATCCCGGTCGGCGACAGCAGCTCTGCGACCTACTACGCGACCACGCTGAACGTTGCGGCTGCGCACAGCTACGTCGCCAGCATCAGCCCGACCAGCGTCACCATTGAGGCAGGTCAGGAGACGACCGCAATCGGCACGCTGACCGATAACGGCATCACCACCACGGCGTACACGCCAACCTACACCTCCAGCAACACCGGCGTTGCGACGGTAAGCTCGATCGGCTACGTCGATGCGATCAGCGCGGGCACCGCGAACATCACCGTCAGCTACGACGTTGACGGCACGACCTACAGCGCGGTCTGCGCGGTCACGGTCACCCCGGCGACCGTCGTTACGAGCTACACCGTCAGCTACTACGTCAACGGCAACCTGTTTGAGACCGAGACCGTCGCGGAGAACGGACATCCCGAATTCGACGCGCCGACCACCGACATTTCCGCCTACGACGCGCAAGATTATACCTTCGCCGGCTGGGCAGCAAACACCGTCAGCAATGCGACGACCGCTCCGACGATGTACACGGCGTCCACCGCCAGCAGCTACACCGTCACCGGCGACGTCACCTTCCACGCGGTCTACACGTGGAGCGAGGGCGGCAGCGGCTCCGGCAGCGGCAGCGGAAACTATGAGTTGGTATCGGCAAGTGAAGCAACCGCAGGCTCCTACGTTATCGGCGCGCTGCGCAGTTCTTCCGCCACCAATGCTTACTACTTTGCAACCGGCACTGTGGGCAGCGGCGATATGAATACGACCTCTTCGAGCGTGACGGTTTCCGGTACCTCGATCGCTCCGTCCAGCCTGCCGACCGGTACGATGGTATTTACCTTCTCGGGCGACAATTCCAATGGATTTACGATTGCAACCTCCGACGGAGATTATCTGGGCTATACGTCAGCCAGCAACAGAAAACTTGCATTTGCCAGCAGTTATTCTTCGACGAAATGGACAGTTGCGGATAAATCCGGTTCTCTGAACTCTAAGGGAACTTACCTTAGCTGCAAGACCGGAACATACACGATCAGTGAAAACTCCACTGCTACGGGTGCAATTCGCGGCTACGCAAATACCACGGTTTATCGGGCGATCTACTTGTTCAAGCTGAATTCCAGCGGCTCCGGCTCCGGCAGCGGTTCGACGAATTACTACACCACGACCCTTGCGGCAGGCGACGGCGAGACGGCAACGCTGAGCGTCAGCCCGTCCAGCATGAGCCTGTCGACCGGCGGCTACGGTCAGATCGCTGTCACCGCGGCGAACGGCGGCGCAAATGCCTACGTCACGGCGACCTCCAGCAACACCAGCGTTGCGACCGTCTATGCGCTGAATGACGGCAATAACAGCTTCGGCGTCAGCGCCGGCAGCGCAGGCAGCGCGACCATCACGATCCGCTACTTCGACAGCAGCGCAAATCAGCTTGCCAGCCAGACCGTCAGCGTCACCGTCACGGCTGCCTCCGGCACCGGCGGCACGAACGCCGACTACGGTCGCGTCGGCTCCGACGGCAACGCCCCGACGACCTCCGGCTCCACCAACGCCGGTACGCGCGGCGTGGTCGCCACCTCGATCTCCCAGAAGGCGGCGGACTACTACACCGCAAAGGGCGTCACCTGGGCAGACCTCACGGCGCTGTCGGGCGTCTACACGAACAGCTCCGTTACCGCTGCAAGCGGCAACGCGCTGAAGAGCCAGCTCGACTCGCTGATGAACCTGACCAACACGGTCACCTACAGCAGCCTGACGACCTACTGGCCGAACACGGATAAGAGCAACGGCTCCAGCCAGAACCTCTACATCTACTCCAACGTGACCAGTAACTCCAGCGTCAGCCGTGAGCACGTCTGGCCGAAGTCCAGAGGTCAGTTCTACGAATCCGGCGCCGGCTCCGACCTGCAGCACCTGCGTCCGGAGGAAAGCACCGTCAACTCCACGCGCGGCAACCACACCATGGGCTACGTCAACGGTGTGATCAGCGGCTGCAGCACCAAGACCTACGGCGGCAACACCGTCCTGTGGTACAGCGGCAGCTACAGCTCCAACGACTGCAGCGGCCTCGTCGAAGTCATGGATTGCTGCAAGGGCGACGTCGCAAGAATCCTGCTCTACGTCTACACCGCCTATCCGGAGAACACCAACCTGTTCACCAAGACCTCGGGCGGCGGCAGCGGCAACAATGCCTCCGACGGCAACAAGGTCATCGAGAGCCTGAACACCCTGCTTGAGTGGTGCGCGCTCGATCCAGTCGATACCTGGGAGATGAGCCGTAACGATGCGGTCCAGACCATCCAGGGCAATCGTAACGTCTACATTGACTACCCCGAGCTGGCGTGGATGATCTTCAACCTCACCCCGCCCACCACGATGCAGACTCCGTCCGGTCAGGCGGCCGCCGGTAACGTCGGTACCCGTAACTCCGCGAACTACTACACCAGCGCGGTCAACAACAGCGCGGTCATGAGCGCTGAGCCCGCTCCCGCAACCCGCGGCGGCGCGACCCGCGCCATCGGCGACGAGAACACGAACCTGCCTGTGACCGGCGCGGTCATGCTCGACGGCATCGGCCAGATCAGCAACAATGAGGATGTCATGAACTACCTCAACAGCTACGGCGCGAAGAACTGCCTCGTCGTTCCGGCGAACGGCTCCGTGGTCTTCTACCTGACCGGCGGCAGCTCCGAGTCCATGATCTCCATCGGCGCCTCCGCCCTTAACGGCACCGGCACCACCCTGAAGGTCTATCAGATCTCCGCAGTCAGCGGCAGCAGCGCGACCGGCACTGTCCTTCTGGAGCAGCCGCTCGCAACCTCCACCGAGATGTACTACCGCATCAAGGGCATTGCGTGGACCGGCGATAAGTCCAACGTTCTGATGGTTCGCAACGAGGGCAGCGCCCCGATGCTCCTGACCAACCTGCGCAGCGTTTCCGGCCTCGTCGAGGGTCACATCTCCACCGGCGGCGAAGAGAGCAGCAGCCTGAACGGTCAGTCCGCAACCAGAGGCATGACCCGCAGCGCGGGCAACGAGCTGCAGATGGTCATCGACTCCAGCGCGATCCTTGCAGGTATCGCGGGCGTGCAGTCGATCAACGAAGGCAGCTTCGACGATGAGACGCCCGTGACCCCGGTTGATCCTGTCGATCCGGTCGAGAGCGACATCGTCCTGCGCGGCAACAGCATCAGCCTGAACGGTCAGATCGACGTGAACTTCTACCTTGACATTTCCGACGAATTGTTCGACGATGGCGTCTACGCCACCATCGACGGCGTCAAGGTCGACTTCACGGAAGGTCAGTACGGCACGATGGTCAGCAAGAAGCTGCCTGCCAAGGAAATGAACACGAAGGTCACTCTGAAGCTCTACGCGGCGGACGGCACTCCGCTCACCTTCAAGAGCGGCAGCTCCACCGTTTCCGAGAGCCGCTACAGCGTCCAGGATTACCTGACCTACGTGATCGCTCATCCGGAGACCTACGGCGAAGACCTCGTCAAGCTCTGCAAGGCGATGAGCGACTACGGCTCCTACACACAGCGCGAGCTTGGCTTCGACGTTGAAAACGCCAAGAACATCTATCTTGCCGACGAGATCGCGAACATCACCTGCGAAGGCTACGGCTATGAGTTCACGCCGAACACCGCGAACATCAGCTTCCTCGGCGCGAGCGTCGTGACCGAGAGCGAAACTGCGATCCGTGTCTACTTCTCGCTGAAGGGCGAGGGCTTCACCGCCACGGTCGACGGCGAGCCTGCTGCCATCCAGACGAATGAGAGAGGCACCTTCGTCGAGATTGCAAACATCTCCGCAAAGAACCTCTGCGATCCGCATACGATCGTTGTCACGAACGGCAATGAGACTGTTACGATCTCCAACTGCAGCGCTTACAGCTATGTGCAGAGCGTCCTGAATTATGCAGGCGCTTCCGACAGCCTCAAGCTTGCTGTCAAGGCACTCAAGCTCTACGGCGATCTGGCAGCGGAATACTTCAACAAGTAAGAAAGGAGAAAACCTTTCATCCGTATTTGACAACGCCCCCTGACACCCCGCTTTCGGCGGGATGTCAGGGGAGCGGATTGCTTCAAATCTGCAGGAATATTCGCATTTGCTATAAAAATGCTTGCATTTTGTGAATGACTGTGGTATATTGGGCATAAGAATAGGAAACTGGTGAGGTATTTTATGAAAAAAACATATCAAAAGCCAGAGCTGATATATGAGAATTTCACCTTGATGGATTCCATCGCGGCAAAGTGCGGTCCGAACGGTAACGGAAATGCACTGCTGAAGCAAGGAGACATTTTTACTTGTACCGCATACGATTATGACCTCGAATGGACCATTTTGATGGATGCCGCTATCGGCTGTCAGGAAATTATTGACGATATCGTTGCCGTGGCAACCGGCACAGAACGTTCCTGATCAAAGCGTAACACTGGCGCATCTACAGAGAAGATCTCTGTGCCCATAGAGAAGGATCCTTCTCGGATCGGGCTTTACATCATACGTTACAATGTGGAAGTCCGTTTGGGCTTCCACATTGTTTATGAAAGAGGTTGTTTTCGTGGCAAAGAAGACGAAAATGAACAAGGATGTAAAAACAACGATCGTTGTTATAGCCTTTGCCGTGCTGTTGATTGCGGCGCTCGCCGCGATCGTGTTTTGGTTCCCAAAGGAGCAGAACCGGCAAGAGGGACAGTTGCAGCCGTCGTCCGAGCAGCCGACGGAGCAGCCGGCGGAACAGCCGACGGAGCAGCCGACGGAGCAGCCGACGGAGGAAGCGTATGTGTTCCCCTTTGAGATTCCCGGCTTTACGCTGATTGGCGATGCGCAGCCCGTGGAGGTGGACAGGCAGCTCAGCGTTCTTGGCATCGGCAGGTATTCCGGCCCGTTTTTTGAGGACTTGACTGACGATGAGGTACAGGACGTGCTGGCGATCGTGGTGCAGAATACCAGTGAAGACTGGGTGGCAAACGCCTACCTGACGCTTGATTGCGGAGAGAAAACGGCAAACTTTACCGTTACTTCGCTTCCCGGTCAAAACTGCGCCCTTTTGCTGGAGCAGGAACGCATGATCTACAGCGACGACATGACGCTCAGCGAGCCTGTATGCGACTACTGCTCAAACGATTTGACCGGGAAAACCATGGACTTCGGCGGAGAATTCGCAGTAGTGCCTGCGGAAAGTGTTCTGCAGCTGCAGAATATCTCCGGACGTGAAATCAGCGGCGATGCGGTGGTGTATTACAAAAACTATGCTATGTATGATGGGAAACTGCTCTTCTTGGGCGGTATTACCTATTCCTATACTTTTGAGGGGCCGATTGCTGCGAATACAGCGCCGCAGGCACGCCCTTCGCACTTCTCCGAGCAGAGCTCGCTCATCCTGTTTATGAGCTATGATTCATGATGTTTCCGTTCGCCTCGGAGCGATGACAATCCGCTATTTGGGTCAGATGCCGGACTGGAAAAAGAACAGCACGGCGCGCCGGTTTATCACCACGGATGGTGCGCCGGACGTTACGGTGCGGATCACCCCGACCGACCGCATTGCTCCGCCCGCAGGGCAACTGCTCTGGGAAACCAGAGAACAGGTCGTCTGCCGGATGTCAGACGGCACAGCGCATTATTACCGCGGCGTTTGGGACAACGCGCCGTTTTTTGCCCGTCTGACGCGCCTTGACGATACGCCGGAGCAACTGCATGTTGAGTACGTGCCGGACGAATCGACCTTAAAGGATCCCGATCACCTGATGCTCGGCAGAGTAGAGATAGAGCGGCTGTTTCACGAACGGCAGCAGACGCTTCTCCACGCGGCTTGGGTGATGAGGAATGAAAAAGCTCTGCTCTTCTCCGGCGCCTGCGGCGTCGGAAAATCCACGCAGGCGGAGTTGTGGCATGCATACCGCGGCGCGAGGATCATTAACGGCGATAAAACCGGACTGTCATTTCTGAACGGTGGCCTGACTGCGCACGGCACGCCCTTTGCGGGGAGCTCACCCTATTGCGAGGACGCAGCTGCACCGGTGCGGGCGATCGTTTTCTTGGAACAAGCGCCGACGGATACGATCCGCAGACTGACCATGAAGGAAGCGGTGCGTGCGCTTGCGTCGCAGATGCCCTGCCAGAAATGGCTTGCTGACGATGTTGCAGCCGTGCTGGAATATGCGGAACTTGCCGCGAGGCGCGTTCCGATATATCTGCTCTCCTGTACGAAGGAGGTATCCGCAGTCGATTTGCTGGATCAAACGCTCAAAGAGGAAGAAGCCAATGCTGGAACCACGCATCTCTAAATACTTGCATGACAAGGCGACAAAACAGAATATCCCGATCAACGGCACCCTTGAGCTGACTGCACGCTGCAACTTCAACTGCCCGATGTGCTATGTGCATTTGAGCGCGGAGGAGCAGAAGCGCCGCGGCAGGGAATTGACCGGCGAGGAATGGATCGACATAGCGGAGCAGGCAAAAAAGGCAGGCACGGTTTTTCTGCTGCTGACCGGCGGCGAACCGACCGTTCATCCGGACTTTGTGAAGATCTACGAACGGCTGAGCGAGATGGGCTTCTATATGAGCATGAACTCCAACGGAAGACTTCTGGAGGGCGATCTGCTGGAACTGTTCAAGCGCAAGCCGCCGGAACGGCTCAACATTACGCTTTATGCCATCGACAATGACGGCTACCGAAAACAGTGCGGCGTTCCCGCCTACGATCAGGTCGTGCGGAATATCCGCGCGCTGCGGGAGGCAGGCATTTTTGTTCGCGTAAATCTGACCATCACGCCTGCCAATCAGGAAGAGATGGCGGAACTGGTTGCAAAGGGAAAAGAGCTCGGTGCGGTGATTTTGGGCACGACCTATATCTGGCCGCAGATTCGCGTTAATGAAGCCGCTGTCGGCGCATCCTTCCGTCCTTCTGCGGAGGAAGCCGGCCGTGCGATGGCCGTATATGACAGCCTGCGGATGCCGCACGAGGACTTCCTCATCCGCGCCAGACAGCTTGCTGCAGGCATTCCGCAGAAATCGCCGTCGGCAGAGGATTGCGCCATTGGCATGCCGATGCTCTGCCGGGCGGGTCGGGCGACTTACTGGATCGACTGGCAGGGGAATATGACCGCGTGCGCGTTGATGCCGATTCCATCCGTAAGTGTTTTATCTGGCGGGTTCAACGAGGCGTGGCAGCAGCTTCACAGGGATATTTCGGAGATCCGGCTTCCGCCGGAATGCGCATCCTGCGAATACAGAAGGATCTGCAATCCCTGCGCGGCGAAGTGCTATACCGAAACCGGCAGCTTCCATCAAAAACCTGACTACGTCTGCCGCTATACGATGAGCTTCCTCGAAGCAATGCGGGAAGCCGTTGAGCAAGAGCAGAACGGATAAGTAAAGCAATATTGTCGCCTGTTTGAATCCGGCGACTGAATTATGGAGGAGAATTATGAACATTAAACGTGAATTTGTGCTGCGAGAGATCGCAGGAGACCTGCTTCTTGTCCCGACGGGTAAGACTGCGCTGGATTTAAACGGCATGCTGACACTCAATGACGTCGGCGCGGATATCTGGAAGATGCTGCCCGAGGTGAAGGACGAGGAAGAGATCGTCCAGCGGCTTCTGAAGGACTATGAAGCGACGGCGGATGAGATTCGGCCCGACGTGAGCGCGTTCCTCGGCAAGCTTCGTGAACTTGGCATTCTCTGATTCCGCATTTTATTCAAAAAACGTCGGAAATATAGAAGAATTTAATGGATTTTGCTACTTGCGGAATCCATTATTTTCGTATATAATAAGACCGCTGATAAAAGGCAAAATAATTTTACTCGCGCTGCTATCGCGGCGCGGAAAAACGGAGGAAATACCATGTCTGTTAAAGTAGCAATCAATGGTTTCGGCAGAATCGGCCGTCTGGCATTCCGTCAGATGTTCGGCGCAGAAGGTTATGACGTCGTTGCGATCAACGATCTGACCTCTGCAAAGATGCTCGCGCATCTTCTGAAGTACGACTCCACGCAGGGCAACTATGCTCGCGATCACAAGGTCGACTTCAACGAGGGCGAAGGCGAAGACAACTACATCGTTGTCGACGGCAAGAAGATCGTCATCTACAAGATGCCCAACGCGGCGGACCTGCCCTGGGGCGAGCTCGGTGTTGACGTCGTTCTCGAGTGCACCGGCTTCTATACCAGCAAGGCAAAGTCTCAGGCGCACATCGACGCCGGCGCGAAAAAGGTCGTTATCTCCGCTCCAGCAGGCAACGATCTGCCCACCATCGTTTACAACGTCAACCACGAGAAGCTGACCAAGGAAGACAACATCATTTCCGCGGCTTCCTGCACCACCAACTGCCTGGCTCCCATGGCAAAGGCTCTGAACGACTACGCTCCCATCGTTTCCGGTATCATGACCACCGTGCATGCTTACACCGGCGATCAGATGCCGCTCGACGGCCCGCAGCGTAAGGGCGATCTCCGCCGCAGCCGCGCAGCCGCTGTCAACATCGTTCCGAACTCCACCGGCGCTGCCAAGGCGATCGGCCTCGTCATTCCGGAGCTGAACGGCAAGCTCATCGGCTCTGCACAGCGTGTTCCGACCCCGACCGGCTCCACCACCATTCTGGTTGCCGTTGTCAAGGGCAAGGACATCACCGTGGACGGCATCAACGCCGCCATGAAGGCGCAGGCGAACGAGTCCTACGGCTACAACGAAGACCAGATCGTTTCTTCTGACGTCATCGGCATGCGCTTCGGCTCCCTGTTCGACGCCACGCAGACCATGGTCAGCAAGATCGACGACGACACCTATCAGGTGCAGGTCGTTTCCTGGTACGACAACGAGAACTCCTACACCAGCCAGATGGTCCGTACGATCAAGTACTTCTCCAACCTGCTGTAATTCAAAAACAAAGCAAAAAAGCGTGCTGTGAAAGTGAACAGCCCCAGATTGTGCAGACAGCACAAAAGAAGCACCCCTATGTAGGGA